>JAOACK010000001.1 GCA_026417875.1 Thermodesulfovibrionales bacterium
CAATATGGGGTCTTACAAGCCATCCACCATTTGCCACAGCAGCATATGCCCTGAGGATCTGAAGAGGTGTAGTAGCAACCTCATAACCTATAGGTATTGCACCCATTGACTGTACTGACCATTTATCAGGAGGTCTCAGACTTCCCGAAGCCTCACCCGGGATATCTATACCTGTTTTTGAACCAAAGCCAAAGAGTCTTGCATAATGATAAAGCTTTTCAGCTCCAATTTTCTGGGCAATTTTTATTATACCCACATTGGATGATTTTTCTAATACCTCTTTAAAGGTGAGAAAACCTGCAGGATGGACATCCTCAATAACTTTAGAGCCTATCCTTATTTTTCCTCCCTGACAATCTATTTTTGTATCAGGAGTTAAAATTCCCTCTTCAAGGGCAGCAGCAGCTGTTACGAGTTTGAAGGTAGAGCCAGGCTCATAGCTGTCAGTTATTGCCCTATTTCTTCTTGCTGCAGGTTCATATTTGCTGAAATTATTAGGGTCATAGGAAGGTCTCACAGCCATTGAGAATATCTCGCCTGTAAAAGGATCCATCATGATGATAACTCCCCATTTTGCCTTCCAAGCTGAAAGTGCCTTTTCAAGGGATTTTTCTGAAATATACTGAAGTCCTTCATCTATTGTAAGGACAATATTATTACCTTTTGGTTCCTCAAGACCCTCTGAAAGATACCTACCATTTGCATCTCTTAGAAGGGATGCCCTCGTTAAAATGGACCTGAGCTGAGAATCATACATGAGCTCAATCCCTTCTAAACCTTTCTGGTCAATATTCACAAAGCCTATTACATGGGATGCAAGCTCCTTCTTTGGATAATATCTCTTTGGTTCTCTGATAAAACCTATTCCTTTCAGATTAAGTTTTTTTAATTTTTCGGTTTTTTCGGGATCTACACCCCTTTCTATCCACAAAAATCTCTGTTGAGAAGTTAACTTTGCTCTTATTAAATCTGGTCTTTTATCCAGAAATCTTGAAAGAACCATAGTGCATTTTTCAGGAGACTCTATCTCATGAGGTCTCAGGAATACAGATTCTGCATCAATATTCACAGCAAGCTCCCTTCCCCTTCTGTCAAGGATAAGCCCTCTTACAACCTCCTTTTTCTCCTTTTTATAATGTTGAACCTCTGCCCTTATCTTTAATCTTCCATGATTAATAATCATTAAATCAAAGAGCCTTAGCATTATGACAGCGAAGGCTCCAATGATAACTGTATTTAATATTACAGCCCTTCTTGTCATTATTTATTGAATAATAATTCATCCAGTCTTAGTGTACCCGAAACTGTCACCACCTCTACTGATTCATTCCGCTTTTTAAAGTGTATATACCGCCTATCAGGGATAGTAAGACCACGGCTGGATGCAATGGTTTCTATTCTTTTTACTGAAGAGAGAGTCGCACGCTCTGCAAGGAGTTCTTTCCTTACACTGAGGAGTTCAATTTTTGTCTCTTCTAGTTTCGCTATATTGTATTCGAGTGCCGTTATGGCTGATCTTAACCATATTACAGTAAAAAGACCACCTATAATAATAGCAATCAGTAGAATCCATTCATACCATTTTAACACATTCCTCGTCTTTGAATAAATCACAGTCTCTTTGCCCCCCTTAGTTTTGCACTCCTTGACGACGGATTAAGTCTTAATTCTTCAGATGAAGGAGTGACCGGCTTTTTTGTTAACAGTTCTGCCATTTCTCTTTTCACCCATTCTTTCATAGTATGCTTCACAATCCTGTCTTCAAGGGAATGATAGGATATAACACAGATTCTACCTCCTCTATTTAGGAATTCGAAAATAGAGGCAAGACCTTTTCTTATCTCATTGAGCTCATCATTAACCTCTATCCTTATTGCCTGGAAAGTCCTTGTTGCTGGATGAATCCTTCCTCTTTTTCCAAGTGTCTTTTCAATCAATTCTGCAAGCTCCTTAGGTGTATTTATTGGAGAGTCCTTTCTCTTTCTTATTATTGCTCTCACAATCCTTGCAGCCACCGGCTCCTCTCCGTATTCTTTTATGATCCTCATTAGTCTTTCCTCCGGATAGGTATTAACAACATCCCATGCTGTTATTCCACCTGACCTGTCCATCCTCATATCAAGCCTTGAATCTGAGGAAAAGCCAAAACCCCTTTCACCGCTCTTTAATTGATAAAGAGAAACACCGAGATCAAAGAGTGCTCCATCAATTCCGTTGATTCCCAGTGCCTCAATCTTCTTCGACAGTTCAGAAAATCTTGATTTAACAAATACAACATTTTTTGCCTTCAACCTCTCCATAGAAATCCTCAGGGCATCTTCATCCCTGTCTGCACATATAAGAAGACCCTCACCCTGAAGTTTTTCAAGTATAGCCATGGCATGCCCACCGGTACCAACTGTCGCATCAAGGAATACACCACCTTTTTGGGGAGCAAGCATAGCAAGAACTTCATCAAGGAGTACAGGTCTGTGATACTTAAATTCCTGATGGAAGGTCAATTTACCTCCATTTTTTACTGCATGGCTATTCTCTTTTTTTACAGCAATAATAGATTTGATCATATTCCAAGACCTGCCAGTCTCTCAATGGCACTCTGGATATTTATCTTTGATGGATCAACAACCTTATCCCATTCTGGTCTTGACCATATCTCAATCCTGTCAACCACGCCTACCACAACAACCTCGCCATCTATTCCAGCGTCTTCTCTGTAAGGAGCTGGGATAAGGAGCCTTCCCTGTTTGTCAAGCTCACATTCAACCGCAGAGGCGATGACTCTCCTCATAAAAAATCTTACCTCCTCATAACTTCTTGGAAGGTTCCTTACCTTTTCAAGAAGCCTCTGCCATTCCTCCTGAGGATAGAGATTAAGACATCTATCAAATGGTGCATTTGTTAAATAAAGCCGGGGTCCGTAATTAGAAGATATAATTTCTCTGAAGGAAGCAGGAATCATTAACCTGCCCTTCTCATCAATGGTGTAATAAAATTTTCCTGAAAAACTTGCCATATTTTTTTCCACTTTTTACCACATATTACCACAAATATAATAAAAATCATAAGCCTTGTCAAGAGAAAAATGAAGATAATTAATAAAGTTCAATATATAGAGGTTTTAAAAGGCTGGAATACTATATATAGTAAATTTTCTTAACCTTTTATAAAGACTCTTTTATCTCATAGATTTGCTTTCCATGATTTTCAATACCAGAAACAAGACTTCCTATTTTTCAAAAATTTATCCTGACCGTAAAATAAAAAGTAATTTTGTTACATCACCACTGCCTTTTGAGCTAAAAACAGCTCTGTTAATGGTGAGTTATTAGCTTCCTTCCATTATTATTGGCGTTTATAGCCGCACCTAGGTTAAATGCCGAGAAAGTAACGAACTTATTTTTGAAAAATCAATGCTAAAAATAAAAATTTAATGTCATAATAAAAATCGGCCTCTATTTGCTGGACTGCAGTGGAGGGAATAATTTTTTGTTTCTTTAATAAAGGCTTTTTCCAGGGTTTTAATATGCTTACCTGAACGATTGTAATAAAATCTCCTCTCAATTATAAAGGAAGGAAATTTTTTTAAATTCAGTTAAAGCATTGCTGTCAATAGTTTTAACTTTAAATAATTTTCCAAATTATGAACTGGCTGTTATTCAGCTAATTTATCTTTTAACTTTTAAAAACCTCTTATTCTCCATAAACCACTTTATGGTCCTGTCTATTCCTTCTTCAATGGAAACCTCAGGTGACCACCCAAGGAGTTCCTTTGCCCTGGTAATATCTGCCCATGTTGCCTTCATATCTGCTGGATGTACGGGCTTCCATTCTATCAGTGCCTTCTTACCGAGACCTTCTTCTATCAATCTTATAAGATAAAGCAATTCAACCGGCCTGTCACTACCAAGATTGAATATCTCATAACCCTCTACATCAAGACATCTGATTGTTCCCTCTGCAATGTCATCAATATATGTGAAGTCTCTCTGCTGTTTGCCATCACCGTAAACAGTTACTGGTCTTTCATTGTAGATGTTTTTTATGAATTTAAAATAGCTCATATCAGGTCTCCCTGCCGGTCCATAGACAGTGAAATATCTCGGAATTATCACATCAATTCCGTAAAGATAATGATAGGTGTAGCCGAGAAGCTCTGCTGCCTTTTTTGTTGCTCCATAGGGTGAAAGTGGACTGTCTGTAATGGCATCCTCTTTAAAGGGCATCCTCGCAAAACTGTAAAGGCTTGATGTAGAGGCAAGCAGGAATTTTTTAATTCCATACTCTCTTGCACATTCAAGGAGGTTCAGAGTTCCTTTTGTGTTTGTATCAAGATATATCCATGGATCTTCAAGGGATGCCCTGACCCCTGCCCGTGCTGCAAGATGAAGGATGGCATCAAATTTATTCGATTTAATAAGTCTCTTTAATGAGCCAAATTTGGCGACATCCATCTTATGAAATTTAAAATTCTTAAATTCTCTAAGTACCTTTATCCTCCATCTCTTAAGGGATGGATCATAATAGTCATTGAGATTGTCTATTCCTGTAACTCTATTGCCCCTTTGAAGGAGAAGTTCAGAGACCTTCCAGCCTATGAACCCTGCTGCACCAGTAACAAGATAATGCTTCATAAAACCTCCTCCATATTCTTGAGTCTTTCTATGGCCTCTCTTCCATGAGAACCCATGTCAATGGTAAAGTCATTCACATAAAGTCTTATATGCTTCATTATCACATCCTCTGAGAGTTCCTGACTGTGACTTTTAATGTAAGGAAGTACCTCTTTGAGATGTTCAAGACCATAAATAACTGAGTTATGAATCAGGGAATCTATCTTTTTAATTAAATCCTTGCCAAGAGATTTTTTAGCTATGAGACATCCAAGAGGAATGGGAAGGCCCGTATCCTTCTCCCACCACTCACCGAGGTCTATAAGCGACATAAGACCTGCTTTTTCATAGGTGAATCTTGACTCATGGATTATGATGCCTGCCTTTACATCACCCCTGCAGACAGAGGGAATAATTTTATCAAAGGTCATGAATTTCGGTATAAAGGAGAAAGAACCGTAATTTTTTTTAACATATGCCTTGAAGAGCAGATTTGCTGTTGTGAGTCTTCCTGGTATTGCTATTTCTGATCCCTGAAGCTCTCTTATTGAGCTCAGCTCTTTTGTAACAATAAGTGGTCCGCATCCCCTTCCTATTGCAGCACCGGAATTAAGAAGTTCATATTTATCCTTAACTTTAAGGTAGGCTGCAACAGATACCTTTGTTACGTCAAGGTCTCCAGAAATAGCCCTTTCATTTAAGGTCTCAACATCTTCAATGAATTCTTTAAAAATAATATCGCTTTCTATTTTTTTATTCACAAGGCCATAGAATATAAGAGTATCATTGGGGCAGGAAGAAAAGCCAATGGTAAGTTTCACTGATTTATCCCCATTGTTTCCCTTACAATTTTCATGGTCTCCTGGGCAATGAGCCTTGCCTTTTTTGAACCCTCTTCAGCTATATCTCTGAGGAGTTCGGGTCTTTCTGAGTAATACTTCCTCTTTTCCCATATTGGCTCAAGCATAAGGAATAGATTCTTAAGAAGTACGTGTTTGCATTCAATACAGCCAATCCCTGCAGTTCTGCATCCCTTTGCAACTTCTTCCTGCTCTTCCTTTGTGGAGAAAATCTTATGGAGCTGAAATACTGGTGAAAGCTCAGGATTACCTGGGTCATATCGCCTTTTTCTAGCAGGATCTGTAATCATGGTCATTATCTTCTGCCTTACTACATCAGGCGGATCAGAAAGGTATATGGCATTTCCATAACTCTTCGACATCTTTCTTCCATCTGTACCAGGAACCTTCGGAAACTCAGTAAGAAGGGGTTCTGGTTCAGGAAAGACCTCTTTGGTATAAAGAAAATTGAACCTTCTTGCTATCTCCCTTGTTATCTCGAGGTGGGGAATCTGGTCTATCCCAACAGGAACATACCTTGCTCTGTATATAAGTATATCTGCCGCCTGAAGCACTGGATAACCTAGAAAGCCATAGGTATCTAGGTCCCTGTCCTTTATCTCTTCTTTTTTTTCCTTATAAGTGGGAACCCTCTCAAGCCACCCAAGAGGTGTGATCATGCTTAGAAGCAAATGAAGTTCTGCATGTTCAAGGATCTTTGACTGGATAAAAATAACAGACCTTTCAGGATCTATACCTGTTGAAAGCCAGTTTATAATAAGGTCATCTGTGAACTCCTTTATAACAGAAGGATTCTGGTAATTTGATGTGAGGGCATGCCAGTCTGCCACAAAATAAAAACACTCATACCTGTCTTGAAGTTTCACCCAGTTTCTGAGCGCTCCCACAAGATTTCCGATATGAAGTCTTCCGCTTGGCTGCATTCCGCTTAAAACCCTTTCCATAGTCAATTATTATAAACTAAACCCTGAGAGGGAGGCAAAAGTTTCTGAATTTGTTGATACCTTGGAGGATTAATAATAATTTTATGCTGCCTTGCTCATAGAGCAAAATTTACCAATTTTGCTCCTCTGCGAGATTTTTTGACATTTTTTGATATAATATGACAGTTTTTGGCTTTTTTTTGTGTTCTTTTAAATATAAGTGATTGAATTTTAAGATAAAAATATTCTATATTCTGAGCATGTTTTTTGCTTAAGAATAATAAGAGTTTTTACCCTGGAGGATTATTATGTTTTTAAAAATTTTGAGTAATTATCTTTTTGCTTTCCTTTTGGCTTTATTTATATTTAGTGTCAAAGACCTTCCTGCTCAGGAATCTCCCATAGAGACAGATCAATCTTCCACAGAAAATAATTTGGTAAGTAAAATAAAGGACCCCTTAATAGTGCCTGATCAAAAGGATAAAGTTGAAAGAAAGCCCCTTGATGAGGAATTTTACGACCTGAAAACCCTGATACATGATTATGACTCAAATAATCTCGCCATAAGGGCTGTTGAACGCCATATAAATACCTTCACTACTAGACTGAGGGATAGATTTGCCATCTGGCTGTCCAGGGCTGGTATGTATATTGACATTATGAAAGAGATACTTGTTCAGAATGGTCTTCCGAAGGAACTGGTCTTTTTACCCCTTATTGAAAGTGGTTTTAACACTAATGCCTACTCAAGGGCAAGGGCTGTAGGACCATGGCAGTTCATAGCATCTACAGCGAGAAAATATGGCCTAACAATAAACTGGTGGATAGATGAAAGACGAGACCCCATAAAATCAACAGAAGCAGCAGCAAGGTATTTAAAAGACCTCTATGATATGTTTAATTCCTGGCATCTTGCAATGGCTGCCTATAATGCTGGTGAAGGTAAGGTAATGAGGGCATTAAGAAAAACCAGAACAGAAGACCACTGGACCCTTCTTCAGAAAAAGACTTATCTAAGAAGGGAAACAAGGGAATATGTACCGAAGTTCATTGCAGCCAGCCTTATTGCTCTTGAACCTGAAAAATATGGTTTTGAAGACATTGATTATCATGAGCCGGTGGAATTCACAGAGGTCGAGATAGAATCGCCTGTAGACCTTGAGATAATAGCTAAGGCTGCGGAGACCGATCTTCAGACTATAAGGCTGCTTAATCCTGAGCTAAAAAGGTGGTGCACTCCACCCGATCAGCCCACCTACATAATAAGAATACCGGCTGAGAAGAAGGAAATATTTCTTCAAAACCTTGAGAAAATTCCGAAGGAAAAGAGATATTCATACAGAATCCACAGGGTTAGAAAAGGAGAAACAGTATCAAAGATTGCAAAGAGATACGGAATACAGGAATCTGTCATATATGCCCTAAATCCAGAGATAAAGGGTTCTGACCTCAAACCGGAGAGAGAAATAAAAATTCCACCAGAGGGATTCAAACCCGATCCTGATGACCTTAAGAAAAAGAGAAGAACTTATAGAAAAAAGAATCCTTCAGCCTGAACTTGCTCTTTTAATTGCATCAAGTATCTCGGAGAGACTGAATGGCTTGGGTATGAAAAGGTCAGCACCAGCTTTAAGAAAATATTCCTTATTATGCCTTGCGCTTATGCCTATAATAAATACAGAAGGATTAATTTTGCGACAGTGGGCTGTTAATTCAATGCCATTGAGTCCTGGCATATCACAGTCAGTAATCAATATATCAAAAGGCTCTTTTTCCAGAAACCTCAGGCCAGAGAGGCCGTCCTGAGCGGTCCTTACACTGTATCCTGAAAGGCTAAGAAAATCCTTCAAGAGCATGAGTATACCATCATCATTTTCCACTAAAAGTATACGCTCTCTAACCTCAGAGGACATAATATCTTATACAACTAAAAGTTGTATAAAGTCAATAGATACAACTCTGGATTGATGGACTTAATGAGAGCAGTTCACATAATCTTCAGACTGAGGGTGAAAAATCAGCGAAATCTCATAGGAAGGCTGATAAAAAAGTACAGGCAGCAAAAGGGCCTTTCCCAGATGGCACTTGCTGAAAAGATAGGTGTATCCTATCAGCAAATACAGAAATATGAGTCAGGCAAAAACAGCATTACCGCTGAAAGACTCATCGCTATATCAGAGGCACTGGGAATACCTGTACATAAATTTTTTCCATCAGAAAAAGAAGTACTTTCTGAAGAAGAGTCACCATATGGTGTACTTTCAGAAGAGGAAATAAAACTTATTGAACACTTCAGGAATATAAAGGACAGAAATAAAAGAAAGGCGATATTTACAATATTAGAGGCGATAAAGGACTAGATATTCTTTAACACTGTTAGATAGGGTGATTGGGGAAATTCCTTTTTTAACTGCTCTATCCTGTTTTTTGCCTCATCATTTCTTTTAAGCTCTGTAAGAATCCTTGCAGATTCATAAAGGGCAAGGTCTTTGAAGGTGGAACCATTTTTGTAAAGCTCATCATAGACCCTTAAGGCCTCCTCATGGTGTCCTTTCTTCTTATAGACCATGGCCATCCTCTGATAACATAGTGGCATAAGATACTTATTGTCGCCGTATTTGTTTTTAAATTCCTGAAGTTGTTTCAGCGCCTCATCAAAAGCACCGGTTCTGTAATAAGCATCAATGATGTAAAGAAGTGTGACTGGATCAGGTCTTGCTTCGTAGGATTTTCTGAGTAGCTCAATAGCCTTTTTATAATCCTGAGGAGAAACTCCTGTCTGTATAAAAAAAATCCTGTACCCTTCGTAAAAAAGCCTTGATGCCCTTGAACTTGAATAAAAGGTATATAAAAGAAAAGCAGCCACCAGAAGAATCAATGTAAAGCTTATTATCAATATCTTTCTAAGGTCAGTAACCTTATCTTTAAGCCTTTCCCTGAATTTTTTTAAACCTGATGCGATTTCTTCCTCTGGCTCAGACTTTTTAACAATTTTTTTCTTAATGGGCTTTGGCATAATGCCTCCTCAATGCCTTTTCTACAATCTGCCTGGAATTTAAAAAAATAGAATTTATCCTTGTCTCCTCAATCCCTGCTCCTAAGAGTACTCTTATTGCCATATCCCTTGTTATTAAATCAGATGGTGCATGAGCATCTGTATTAATAACCAGAGGAATACCGAATCTCTGTGCCTCCCTTGCTATATAGCCGTTTGAAAGGCTATGACCCTTCCTCGAGGTTATCTCCAGGTATATACCCTTTTCCTTTGCAAACAATAAATCCTCTCTACTCATTATACCGGGATGTGCGAGTATGTCAACCTCTGCCTCAATGGCAGCTCTGTTTGTACCTTCATATACAGGTTCAACAAGAGTCTCACCGTGAACGAGTACTATCATTGCGCCCATTGACCTTAGCTCTTTCACCAGCGGTGGAATCAATGAAGGCGGCACATGTGTAATTTCAGCTCCTGCCAGCACATCTACGGAAACTCGATCGCTTAACTTTTTTACAACCTCAAGTAGTCTCGGAACAACTATATCAATATTTGAGTGGTCAACATGGTCAGTAATGGCAAGAGCTTCATATCCCAGATGTTCAGCCCTTCTTACCAGCTCGGCAGGTATGAGCTCGCCATCACTGAACACACTGTGAGTATGTAGATCTATCATGCTGTTAAGTTAACCTTTCAGGTATTGAAAAGTCAATATTATGTATATAATCTACTGCACTCCTTGCAATAGCTAAAAGATGAACCTCTTGAGCACCAGCCTTAAGTAATGCCCTTGCACATTCTGATGCAGTTGTCCCTGTTGTGATTACATCATCGATGAGAAGAATCCTTTTTCCTGAAAAGTTCTTTAGTGCTCTGAAGGCCCTTCTTAGATTCTTCAATCTCTCCTCTCTTTTAAGACCGATCTGCTGAGGCGTTGACTTTATCTTTATAAGACCATTAATTTCAAGAGGCAAAGAAAGTCTCCTGGAAATCTCCTTTGCTATCAGTGATGTATGATTGAATCCCCGGGTCTTTAATCTCTGACTGTCAGGAGGAACAGGCACTATTAAGTCAGACTCTGGAAGGGAAAGTTCCAGTAATAATTCAGAGAGTGGTTTTGCCAGCTTTCTTATGCCCGAATATTTTAGATGGGCTATTGCTTGTCTTAGTACTCCATCAAATAATCCATAGACAAAAGAATTCTTAAAATAAGGCCTATTTTTTATACAGTCACCACAAATTGAGGAGCCCTGCGGAAGAGGAATCGAGCAGACATTGCATCTATTTCCTATAAAAGGCTCAACCCCGTTCCAGCAGTCAATACAGAAGGGATAGAACTTATTTGAAGATTCACTATCACAAAGAGGACAGATAGAAGGGAAAAGGCCCTTTATGATACTGTCAAGAATCAATTTGCCATAAGATAGGCCTTGCATTTTCCACATCTCGGACCAAGCGAAACCTTATCTGCTGGTACTTTATTCTTGATCCCGCAGGAAGGACATATAATGATACGGAAATCTTCCAGCGCTGCTTCTTTTCTTTCTCCTAAATATCCCTCGTCTTCTAGATCATTGAGAAGAGTCCTGAAGGCATCATCCATTTCTAAAATTTCTATACCCATCCCGTTCTTTATCTCAGAGGCATAAATTGGCACCTTTATGGCTCTTCTGACCACTCCTTTAACAACAGATATCTTTCCATCAGAAAGGTGAAGTCTCACTATAACTGAAGTTCCGGGCGCAAGTGCGTTCTGCGTTCTTATAAATAAACCCTTTCTTGATACATCACTTGTAAGCCCTCTTCCGCTGAAACCACCACCCTCAAACTCAGCCTCAAGCCTCCTTACATATCTCTTTGCCGCTCTCTTTGACATTAAAAAACAGAACCCATCCTTATAAGTTCATCTCTCCTCTGGCCTGTGGAGATGAGAAGTACCGGAGCTCCAAGGAGCTCCTCTATTTTTTTTATATAAGATTTTGCACCCTGAGGTAATCTGGAGTATTCCCTGATACCTGTTGTCTTTTCCTTCCAGCCTTTCATCTCTATATAAACTGGTTCGGCTCTGGAAAATATCTTAAACTCCTTTGGCATCTCCTCGTATACCTTTCCTTCGTATTTATAAGCCGTGCATATCTTTATTGTATCAAGTTCATCAAGGATGTCAAGTTTTGTAAGCACAAGGCCTGTTATTCCGTTAACCCTCATTGAATGCCTGAGAACCACTGTATCAAGCCATCCGGTCCTTCTTGGTCTGCCTGTTGTTGCACCAAACTCACCACCCTTTGTCCTTAATAATTCTCCGATCTCATCCTTTAGTTCTGTTGGGAAAGGTCCCTCTCCAACCCTTGTAGTATAGGCCTTTACAACTCCCAAAACAGAGGTTATCTTTGTAGGACCAATTCCAGCTCCAACACAGGCACCACCAGCAACAGGGTTGCTTGATGTAACAAATGGATAGGTTCCGTGGTCAACATCAAGAAGGGTTCCCTGTGCTCCTTCAAGAAGGACTTTTTTCTCATTCTTTATGGCACTGTCTATAACAATCTCAGTGTCCGAGATATGGAGATAGATTTTCCGTGCATATTCCATATATTCATCATAAATCCTTTCACCATCAAGGGGCTTTAATCCATATCTTTCTTTCAGTATAAAGTTTACCTCTTCAAGATTCCTCTCAAGTTTTTCTCTGAATATATCAGGTTCAAGAAGATCCACGACCCTTATACCTATTCTCTGAGCCTTATGTGTATAGGCAGGTCCGATTCCTCTTCCTGTTGTCCCTATCTTTACCTTTGTGGTCCTCTCAGCCTCTGTGTCAAGAAGCACATGATAGGGCATTATAAGATGGGCATTCTTGCTTATCAGGAGATTATCCTCTACCTTAATGCCTCTTTTTCTTAAACCATCTATCTCATTAAGAAGGGCATCGGGTGCAATAACGACTCCATTTCCAATGATGCACAACTTGTCCTTATGAAGGATTCCAGAAGGTATCAGGTGAAGGATGAATTTTTCATTATTTATAACAACTGTATGGCCCGCATTGTGACCACCCTGGTATCTGACTATAAGCTCAGCCTCTTCAGAAAGGACATCAACTATCTTTCCTTTTCCCTCATCACCCCACTGCGTACCAACCACCACAACAACAGACATTGCATTTAACCTCAGAATTCAGTATTTGCTCAGGGCAGTCTGAGCAATTTTACGGAGATTATATTTGGTAGTCTCTTAATCTCATCAAGGATGGCATCAGAGACCTCTGAATCAATATTTACAACTGATATGGCAAGACCTCCCGCAGTCTCTCTTCCAAAATGCATTCTTCCAATATTGATATTATTCCTTCCGAGAACCGTACCTATGTTGCCGATAACACCTGGCCTGTCGTAATTGTACATCAGAAGCATTATTCCTTCTGGCACTATCTCTACAGGGAAGCGGTCAATATGAACTATCCTTGGAGATTTCCTGCTGAATAGAGTGCCCGAAATAAGGAGCTCTTTCTGGGGAGATTTCACCCTGAGGGATAGAAGGGTACTGTAATCACCTGCCTCTTTTGCCTTTGTCTCTTTTACATCAATACCCCTTTCTTTTGCAATTATAGGTGCATTAACAAAATTAACCGTCTCCTGAAGAAGAGGTGTTAGAAGACCCTTTATGGCAGCAATTGTAACAGGTGCTGTATTTATAGCTGCAGCCTCACCCCTGTATTCCACAGTAACCTCTGTTATTCCGCCCTCAAATAGATGGGATGCAAAGAGCCCTATCCTTTCAGCAAGATCTATATAGGGCTGTAGTATGGGCACCTGATCAGGAGGTATAGATGGAAAGTTAACTGCATGTCTTATTACGCCATGAACAAGATAATCGACTACCTGCTCAGCTATTGCAATTGCTACATTCTCCTGTGCCTCAATTGTTGCAGCTCCAAGATGGGGTGTACAGACAACATTTGGATGTTTTACAAGGGGATGGTCTGGAGGTGTTGGCTCCTCCTCAAAAACATCAAGTGCTGCTCCTGCAACCTTACCGGTCTCAAGTGCCTCGAGCAGGTCTTTCTCATTTACTATACCACCCCTGGCACAGTTTATAATTCTCACACCATCCTTCATCATAGCTATTGTGTTTTTATTAATCAGATTCTTTGTCTCAGATGTAAGGGGTGTGTGAATAGTTATAAAATCAGAATTCCTGAAAAGCTCGGATAAATCAACCTTTTTAACACCAAGCTCTGCCGCCTTCTCATCACTGAGGAAGGGATCATAGGCAATTACATTCATACCAAGACAGAGACAGCGCCTGGCAACCTGGGAACCAATATTTCCTATTCCAATTACACCTATGGTCTTTTTATAAAGCTCCACACCCATGAATTTCTTCTTTTCCCATTTACCTGCCTTCATTGAAGAATCTGCCTGGGGTATCTGCCTTGCTACAGCAAATAGAAGTGCAATAGTATGTTCAGCTGTTGTGATGGTATTTCCTCCCGGAGTATTCATTACAACAATACCCTTTTTTGTAGCTGCAGTCTTATCTACATTGTCAAGACCTGAGCCTGCCCTTCCGATTACCTTGAGTTTAGTAGCTGCCTCTATAATATCTGCAGTAACCTTTGTAGCAGACCTTATAATCAGACCATCATATTCCTTGATAACAGCCTTGAGTTCCTCTGGCTTCATGCCTGAACGGACATCAACCTCAAGCCCTGCATTCTTAAGTATCTCTATCCCCTGTTTTGAAAGGTCATCACTTATGAGAACCTTCATCTACTCCTCCATTAAAATTTCTTCAGCAACACCGACACCTGTGCCGAGCTTTATATTATATCCCATAGATTTAAGAACCATCTCAACACCGCTTACTGCAGTAATAACATCAAAGGTATCGGCGTATCCAAGATGAGCTATCCTGAATATCTTACCCTTCAGCTTATCCTGACCACCAGCACCTGTAATACCATATTTTTCTCTCAGATTTTTATATATTGCCTGGCCATCTAAACCAGGCGGTGCCTCTATTGCTGTGACTGAATTACTTGGAGAATCCTTTGCAAAGAGTTTAAGACCTATAGCCTCCATAGCCTTTCTTGTTGCATGAGCAAGTCTTGCATGCCTTTTAAAGACATTCTCAAGACCCTCCTGTTTAAGAAGTCTCAGGCTTTCGTTGAGACCTATTATAAGGGTAACGGCTGAAGTAAAATTTGTCTGGTTCTTCTGCAGATTTTCTCTTTCTTTCTTAAAATTAAAATAAAATCTTGGCATCTTTGAAGACTCTGCCCTCTTCCATGCCTTTTCAGATACACTTACAAATGCAAGACCTGGAGGAAGCATGAGACCTTTCTGAGAGCCTGCTACATGGACATCTATTCCCAGTTCATCAGTTTTTATATCATGGGCAACCAGGGCACTAATAGAATCCACTATAAAAAGAACCTCTGGATAATTTTTAAGAACCCTGGCAATACCCTCTATATCATGATAAACACCTGTAGAGGTCTCACAGGATTGTATAAAGAGCCCTTTTGCATCGGGAACCTTTTTCAGTGCTTCTTCAACCTGCTCCGGCTTAACAGAATAACCCCATTCGACCATTATCTCATGAACATTCAGTCCGTAGGCCTGACAGATCTTTGTCCACCTTTCACCAAATTTGCCACCATTTACAACTATAACTTTATCTCCAGGATTAAAGAAATTATTAACAGCACCTACCATCCCGCCGGTACCTGTTGAACACAGGATAAGGACATCATTCTTTGTCTGGAAAATCCATTTGAGACCGTTTTTTGCCTCATCCAGAACAGGAATAAAATCAGGTGCCCTGTGATGTATTATGGGCATTGCCATTTTCAGTAATACCTCTGGTGGAACAGGTGTTGGACCTGGTGCAAGAAGATACTTCTTAATAGGCATTTTTTCCTCCTTTCTCTTTTTTAGGTTTTATTATAAATTAGAATTGTAAAAACTGTAAAGAAGGTAAGTACTGGTTTCTCTCAGAAGAACAATATTTCCGTTCTGGTTTAGTCCGGGATAGCTTTACTCAACCAGAATGTGTGATTAAAAACACATGTTTTAAGCTTATTACTGAAAAACAAGTGGTTACAGCATATCACTTAAGACGAATGATCTAATAAAAAAATTTTATTTGACAGTAGCAGGTCCAGGGAGTAATATTAAAAAGGCGATGGAGTGCGCCTTTAACCGCCCCTGAGTTTCAAGGGCTGATAACTCCTACTCTCAATATACGAGGGCAGGAGTTTTTTATTTGCCTGTTGAGGCTTGAGAAATAAAAACTCATTACATATAAATCATCACGCATTGAGCAGAGGTATGAACTTATGTATGAGGTCTGGACATTGGCATCACTCTGGATAGGGCTTGCCCTCATCGCAGCGCTTCTAAGTGCCTGGCTGAGGATTGCTACTGCTTTATCTGAGATAATGGTTGGAACACTGGCCCAGCTTCTTGTTACAGGTGCACTTGGTCTGAGCCTCAACGCAAATGAACCATGGATAAAATTCCTTGCAGGTGCTGGAGCAATAATACTTACTTTTCTCGCAGGTGCAGAGATTGATCCTGATGTCTTCAGAGTGAAATGGAAGGAGGCAACGGTGATAGGTCTTGTGGCCTTCTTTGCTCCCTTTCTTGGCTGCACTGCCTTCGCCTATTATCTCCTTGGATGGACTGTAAAGGCAAGCTGGCTTACAGGAGTAGCCCTATCAACCACATCTGTTGCAGTTGTATATGCAGTGATGCTCGAGCTAGGCCTGAATAAGACAGAATTCGGAAAGGTCATACTTGCAGCCTGTTTTATCAATGACCTCGGAACAGTCCTTGCCCTTGGTCTTATATTCTCACCATTTACGGTGAAGACTGCTGTATTTGTAATTGTAAGCCTGACCGTCTTTATCCTTCTTCCTCATATCACTCCTAGATTTTTCCATAGATTTGGTGGAAGACCTTCAGAGATAGAGGCTAAGTATCTTCTGCTTGTGCTCTTTGGTCTTGGTGCAATTGCTGTGTGGTCTGAGAGTGAGGCCGTGCTTCCAGCCTACATAATCGGCATGATACTTGCCGGCACTGTTGGCAGGGACCATGGCCTCATAAGAAGACTGAGGACAATGACATTCGGACTTCTTACACCCTTTTACTTTATAAGGGCAGGCTCTTTTGTATCCATTGCATCAATAATGGCTGCACCCCTTATGCTTCTTATCCTTTTTATGTCCAAGATGATAACAAAGTTCCTTGGCGTATATCCTATTACAAAGGCATTCAGATATGCCCAGAAGGAAGGAATGTTCACAACCCTTCTGATGTCAACAGGCCTTACCTTTGGTTCAATCTCTGCCCTTTTTGGATTCACCCACGGGATAATTGACCAGCAACAGTATTCCCTTCTTATTGCCGCAATAATAGGAAGTGCAGTTATACCCACATTGATAGCAAATACCTTCTTTATACCCCATTATCTATTGCCGAAAAAGCGGGAGGAATAGAAGTGAAAATGTGAAGGAGGAAGCCATGTTAAAAAAAATACTTGTTGCCTTTGATGGTTCACCTCAGTCCTATCAGGCCTTTGAATTCAGCCTTGAGCTCTCAAAGCTCTGCCCTGGTGCTGCGCCGGAGATAATAGTACTCTCTGTTGCCCAGCCACCTGAACCAGCAGACATTGTTGAGATGGATGCCATAATTGACAGTGCAAGGCAGCATTATGAAGAGTTATTCAGGAACTTAAGGGATAAGGCAAAGGAGAAGAATCTTGAGATAAAAACAGAGGTTGTCGTGGGGCATCCAGCAGACCAGATAGTGCGGTATGCGAGGGAGAATAAATGTGATATGATTGTCCTTGGTCAGAGGGGTAAGTCAAAGATAGAGAACTGGCTTCTCGGCTCGGTATCGAAAAGGGTGGCAACCTATGCACCATGCACAGTGACAATAGTCAAATAGTGAAAAAGAGCAGAGTGCAACAGTTAACTGATAAATATTCATTAATAAAACTACTGCTCAAAATATAGACTTAGGGTTATTAAAGAGGCGACTGTCAATGGCTGAAATAGTTAAATTATCAGAATCATCTCCAGTACAAAAATACTCAAATTTGGAGGAAGTATAATCCTAAAGAAGATGAAGGAATATCTTCACCAGGTTATAGACATACAGTCTGGAAGAATAAGATACGACTTTGCAGAGAGGCTTGACAGAAGCAAACTTAACTTTCGCTTGGAGATGATACAGAGAATAGAGGCGACTATTGAAGGGATAGAAACAGCAATAAAAAAGGGGATGGCTGAAAGGCAGAAAGGCGAAGAAGAGGTTGAAAATAGAAAGGCTATACTGATGGAGATGGCTGATAAAATTAAGGATTTAGAAGGAAGGCTTGAGGTGATAAAGAAAGAGGTCCTGTCGTGACCTTCTTCTGCCCCAGTTGCTGGAAGGAGATCGAAGAAAAGCACAGGGTCTGTCCGTACTGCAGTGCTGACATAACCGAGCATGAAAAAAAGGGCTTTGAAGATAAACTTATAAATGCCCTGAGGCACCGTGAAAGAGAGACAGTCCAGAGGGCTGTCTGGATACTGGGAAGATTAAAGAGCATAAAGGCCGTAAAACCTCTCATAGAACTCTTTGGGCTAACAGATGATCCCTTCTTAAAGAGGGATATTCTTCAGGCACTTTATGGTATACACACAGAGAAAGCAATAGCCTTTATAAAAGATTGTCTTAACTCGGAAACACGCCTGGTAAAGAAAAAGGCAGAGGAGTTGATTATGAAAGACCGAAAAAACTTGCTATCTAAAAGAATGTTTTAGAAAATTTCCCATTTGCTTTACCGTCTCTTCCTTTACATATTATTTTTATGGCGATTTCACCTGTCCATGAGGTCCCTAACTATTTAGAGAAGAGGATTCTGGAGGGGATTGCAAGAGAAGTTTCTTAAAGGTTATCTTATTAAGAGATGATAACTCTCTCCAGTTTAAGGGCAAAGGGAAAATCCTCATGAGGAGAGTAATCTTGACACCGGATTATGGATTGGAAAGAGAATTAAAAAACGATGGAGCTTGATGCTATACTTACTTTATTGAGAAAAGGTAAATAGACAGAGGGATTATTAAAGATGCCTTTTATGATCAAAGTATTAATAAATGACCTTGTGCTTGAGGCAGAGCTTTTTGATACAGACTGCGCAAGATCGATCTACAACACCCTTCCGTTAGAATCACATATACACGAATGGGGTGATGAGTTCTATTTCCCCATTCCCCTCGCTATGGAGCTTGATGAGACTGCCACTACTTCTGTAAAAGCAGGTGATATTGGTTACTGGCCTCCGGGAAGGGCTATTGCCATATTCTTTGGACCAACACCTCTAAGCACAGGTGATGACCCTGTGCCTGCAAGTGATGTAAACATAGTTGGAAGACTTCTTTCAGATCCGAAAGCCTTAAAAAATGCAAAAGGTGCCAGTAAGATAAGGATTGTACCTGCCTGATATGCCTTCTTTATCACTGCGAATAATCTATCAGGCTCTTTTTAAACAGCAGATCGGTAAAAGACAAAGTCTTCAGATTTAATATTCCCCTAATCTGCCGATAGAAATCTATGATAGTCTTACAATTAAAAGGCAGCTGTGCCGAAAAGGCAATACCATGGCCCAAAAAATCAAAGATTTTTTGGAGACCCCTTCTGCTACACCTTATACTGAATACCCAGAAAACATATGGCCTTTATTAACCACATCACAAAACTCACCTTCATGGTGAATAAGGCTATTATCAAGTGAATAATAAATTCTGTCGCTCTGTAAAGACTTTAAGGCGTGCCTGCCCTTTTTCTATTCGGCAAATTAGAGTATTCATAATTTCTTCATATTTTTTAATTAAAATTTTATAAAAAAGGAGTGTCTCATGAAGGTATTAACAGCAGGATTGCTTCTGTATATTGCTCTGCTCGTAGCAGGCTGTAAAGCAGAAAAATACGGTGTGGAAATTAAAGAGGATGTCCAGACTGTAAGAATAAAGGATGTAATGCTTAATCCATCCCTTCAGGGAAAGGTCGTTAATCTAGAAGGTATAATAGTAACGCAGTGCATGTCAAATGGCTGCTGGTTCTTTCTGCATGATGGTACAGGTCAGATATTTATAGATCTTTCTGTAAAGGGCTTTTCTATTCCACCAAGGACTGGTAAAAAGGCACGGGTCAGAGGTATTGTTCAGAAGAGTGAAAATGGCTTTCTGATAATCGCAGAGGGTGTTGAGATAAGATAATGTCCTTTATTAAGCTTGCATTTAAAAATCTACTCAGGCATCGTATTAGGAGTATTCTCACTTTGACAGGAATAACTACCTCGGTGGCAGTGCTCTTTTCTGTTCTATCCTTTAACAGAGGTTTTGAAAGAGGGCTTGAAAGGGAACTTGAAAGAACTGGCATTCATTTTATGATTGTACCATCAGGCTGTCCTCATGAAGTTGCCTCACTTGTGCTCCATGGCGCTGTGATACCTAAATTTCTTGACCTGAAAGTAATGGAACATCTAAGGAATGTCCGTGAAATTGAACTGGCATCTCCCTTTCTTGTAGGTCAGATTCCCAATCCTGAAAAAGGAAGGATAGATCTGATATACGGTTTGGAGATGAAGCACCTGAGGAGGTTGAAACCATCATGGAAAGTAATAGGTTCCATACCAGAAAGTGATAATGAAGTAATCATTGGTGCAGAAATTGCCTCACATGACAGAATTAATATCGGTGATATCATAAATTATCCTTCAGTAAAAAGAACATTCCGTGTAGCAGGGATACTTGAGAGAACAGGTGGTCAGGATGATGCCTTTATATACATGCCTCTCAAGTCGGCTCAGGATTTATTTAATAGGCCAGAAGGCTCAACAGCAATTGGAGTCAGGGTCTCAGATCCAGCAAATTTAAATAAGGTTATCGAAGAACTATCACGAGATATACCGGGAATACAGATTGTTACCATGGGACAGGTCATGAATAGCCTTTCATCCCTTGCCAGTTCAGGTAAGGTTCTGAGTCTTTCTATGGCAGTAATAGCAATACTGATAAGTGCATCAGGAGTAATGAACTCAATACTTATGTCTGTTTTTGAGCGAACTCAGGAGATAGGTATGATGCGAGCTGTAGGTGCATCGAGATTCGATATTTTCAGGATAATACTTAAAGAGACAGTGATACTCACATTAACTGGTGGCATCACGGGTATCTTTCTTGCAAACATAGGATCAGGAATAATTGAATTCTTTGTGAGGAAATTCATACCTTATGTGCCATCTGGAAGTATGATATCCTTTGAGCCCGAGCTTGCTGCTTTGTGCATATTCTTTTCTTTATTTACAGGAATACTTTCAGGTTTCTATCCGGCATGGAAGGCTTCAAAGATTACACCAATTGAGGCTATAAGGGGATGATAGAGCTTAAAGGTGTATACAAAACCTACAGAAGGGGAGCAGAGGATGTTCACGCCCTCAAAGGAATAGACCTGACTGTGTCCAAGGGTGAGTTTATATCTATAGTGGGACCATCAGGTTCGGGGAAGACTACGCTGTTGCATTTAATGGGCTGCCTCGATAAACCAACAAAGGGTATTATTAAAATTGATGGACTGGAGATTGAAGGTCTGCAGGAATCTGCTCTTGTTGAGATAAGGAGAAAAAAGATAGGATTTGTCTTCCAGCAATTTTATCTCATCCCGGGACTCAGTGTTTTTGACAATGTTACTCTTCCACTTTTATTTTCACGAAAAAAGGTTGATCGAGCAAAGATAATCTCACTTCTTGAATTAGTAGGGCTTGACAGAAAGTCTGACAGGCTTCCAAACCAGTTAAGCGGTGGCGAGATGCAGAGGGTTGCAATTGCCAGGGCACTGGTGAATGACCCTGAAATTATCCTAGCCGATGAGCCATCAGGAAATCTTGATTCTGAAAACAGTGAAAAAATATTTAGTGTCCTGAAATCTCTCAATGATAGAGGTTTTACTGTAGTACTTATAACCCATAATCCTGAACTGGCAAAAAGGGCAGACAGGGTTGTAAGACTTAAAGACGGGCTCATTCAGGTTGACACCCTTTAGCGCTGTTTGCTTTATCCCCTAAGCCTTTCTATAATATATTGAAGTTTCTTCATTCTGAGTCCAAAAGGAAATTGGCATGTTTGAGCTAGATATACCTGGATTTGGAATTCTGAGACTTGAGCATCTTGTCTCAGATTTTACTGGCACACTCTCTGTAGATGGAAGATTGATACCAGGGGTAAAAGAAAGGCTTAATGAACTGTCAGAACATTTAAAGATTCACATCCTTACAGCAGATACCTTTGGAAGAGCAAAGGAAGAGCTCAAGGATATAAATTGCGAGGTCCATATCCTTAAAGGCGAAGACCATGATATACAGAAGGAAGAATATGTAAAAAAACTCGGACCTGAAAGGGTCATAGCCTTTGGAAATGGAAATAATGACACAAGGATGCTCAAGACAGCAAGGCTTGGTGTGGCTGTAATAATTGATGAGGGATGTTCTGGAGATGCCATGAGGTCAGCAGATATAATTGTTAAATCCATTACCGATGGCCTTGACCTTCTACTGAATCCAAAGAGATTGAAGGCAACTCTAAGATTTTAGATATTTATGTTATAATTTTCCATGACACTTCCTGAGATTTTCAAAAAATATAAAGTAAAGCTAGCCTATATCTTTGGTTCACAAAAAGAAAAGGGTATGCTCTTTCTTAAAGGCAGATATGTTTTACCTGAAAAGGGGACTGACCTTGATATAGGCGTGGTCTTTGATGGTCTGCCAGAAAAAAAGAGTGAAACCTATGGAGAACTTTATGCAGACCTTACAGAATTTTTTGAACCCTTTAATATTGACCTTGTCTTTCTTGAAGAAACCAGTTCTCTATTTCAGTATGAAGCCATAAAGGGTGAAATTTTATATTATGAAGATGAACTTTTTGTTGATGATTATGAAGAAAAAATAATGAAGAAGGCGTCAGATTTATCTTTCAAAAAAACTGAGTTTGAAAGGGATTTCTTTGAGGCAGTACGGGATGGTTATTTCGAGCTTGAGAACAGATAAGATAGAGAAAAACCTTCATCTAATACAGGAATTTATTCTGGGGATGAAAGAACTTTCAAGATTATCTTTAGAAGAATTCCTCTCTGACAAAAGGAATCCAGCTGCTGCGGAGAGCTATCTCAGGAGAGCTCTGGAAACCATATTTGACACATGCAGGCATATCCTTGCCAAGAGCTATGGTTTTAAAGAGCTTGAGTATAAAGAGATTGCAAAAAAGTTTGGCGAGAAGATAATATCTGACAAGGACTATTCCAGAATACTTATAAAGATGGCTGGTTACAGAAATAGGATGGTTCATATGTATCATGAGGTCTCTGCTGAGGAGCTCTATGAGATCATAAAAAATAACCTGTCGGACATAGAGAGATTTATAACAGAAGTAACAAGGTTTTTAGAGCATTACAAAAAAGGCAAAGGTTAGATGAGGACACAGATTAGGGTTACTATTTTTTCATTTTTCCTATTTCTATCCTTCCATCCATTATGTCATGCCTCTACACTAGAAGAGATAAAAGCCCGCGGTTATCTCCTCTGGGGTTCTGATGCTGAAGGCGGAGCACCCTATGTCTTTCCCCATCCTGAAGATCCCTCAAGATTAATAGGTTTTGAGGTTGATATTGCAGAGGCAATTGCACGGGAACTGGGCGTTAAACAGAAGATGGTCCAGAATGCCTGGGACAGTCTTATTCCGGGCCTTGAAAGAGGTGACTATGATATTGCCATGAATGGTATAGAGATAACTCCTGACAGGGCAAGAAGGATTCTCTTTTCAATTCCCTACTATGTTTATACAGAACAGCTTGTTGTGAGGGCAGATAATAAGGAAATAAATTCGCTTTCTGATCTTAAAGGTAAAAAGGTCGGCACTCTCTCAGGTGCTGTTGCACACAGGATGCTTGAGGAGATCGGTGGTGTGAAGATAGTTGTCTATTCGGGTGTTGTTGAACCCTATGAAGACCTTGCCCTTGGAAGACTCGATGCCGTATTCCTGGACCTGCCCATTGCTGCCTATTATGCAAAACCTGACAGAAGATTAAGGTATGCCGGCGAACCTGTAGGTGAGGGATTTTATGGAATTGCCATAAGAAAAGAAGACAGAGAGCTTAAAGAGGCAATTGATAGCGCACTGAGAAAACTTATCAGAACAGGAGAGCTCAAGAGGATTTATGAAAAATGGGACATGTGGAATAGTGCTCAGATNAAGCTTTATACAATGGCTGAAGAGAGCTATCCTGAACTTGAGACAATGAAAGAGGCACCCCTTTCAAGATTTATTCCCAATCTCCTTAAAGGTGCAGGTCTTACTATAGTCATATCAGTTATATCAATGGCACTGGCAATAGTCTTTGGTCTGATTTTAACCATAATCAGACTTTATGGAGGAACCCCTCTTAGCTCCTTTGCTACAGCCTATATAGAGGTGTATCGTGGAACCCCTTTACTTATCCAGCTTTATATACTTTACTATGGCTTACCAAATATCGGTATCTCCCTTAGTCCCTTCACTGCAGCTGTGCTTGGACTCGGTATGAATTATGCAGCCTATGAGGCAGAGCTCTACAGAGCTGGAATAAATGCTGTGTCAAAAGGACAGATGGAGGCAGCCCTTTCCCTGGGCATGACCAGAGGGCTTGCACTGAAAAGGATAGTCCTTCCACAGGCATTCAGGATCGCCCTTCCGGGTGTAACAAATGATTTCATAGCCCTCTTTAAGGATTCATCCCTCGTCTCAGTAATAGCCATGGTAGAGCTAACAAAGACATATACCATACTTGCTGCAAACACATTAAGATTCTTTGAGCTTGGTCTTATTGTGGCAATCCTTTATTTTGGAATGAGTTATCCCCTTTCAATACTTGCAAGAAGGCTTGAAGAGAGACTTAAAGGTAAGAATCGGAGCAGGAAGTGGAGCTCATAAGGATTATAGATCTTTACAAATATTATGGAGAGGTCCCTGTTCTTAAGGGAATAAATCTCTCTGTTAAAAAGGGTGAAGCCATTGCCATTATTGGACCATCAGGTAGCGGTAAGAGTACACTCCTCAGATGCATTAATGGACTTGAATTGTTCCAGAGAGGTGAAGTAATAGTTGATGGAATAGAACTCCATTCAATAAATAAAAAGAGACCCTCGGCTCAGGACAGGGAGGCTATGCAGAAGGTAAGGCTTCTTGCAGGCATGGTCTTTCAGCAGTTCAATCTTTTTCCTCACATGACTGTTCTTGAAAATATAATAGAAGCTCCTGTAAGGGTTTTAAAGATAAACAGAGAGGAAGCAACAGAGTATGCCATATCACTATTAAAGAGAGTAGGACTTCAGGAAAAGCTTAAAAGATACCCTGATGAACTCTCAGGCGGAGAACAGCAGAGGGTTGCAATTGTCCGTGCCCTAGCAATGAGGCCCGAGGTAATGCTCTTTGATGAGCCCACTTCATCACTCGATCCTGAGATGGTTGGTGAGGTTCTTTCTGTAATAAAAGACCTCATATATGAGGGTCTCACAACTCTCATATCAACCCATGAGATGGATTTTGCGAAGGATGTGGCAGACAGGGTAGTTGTCCTGGACAGGGGTGAGATTATTGAAGAAGGAGATCCCGAAAAGATATTTACAGATCCCTCACAGGAAAGAACAAGATTGTTCCTTAGCAGGATTCTAAGAAAATGAGTGATAATTCATTAGGTAACTACATCACATATCATAAATGAAGGTATTTTTTTCAGGAATAGGTGGTAGTGGCCTTTCTGCCATAGCAGGTTTTATGGCTGAAAGGGGCCATGATGTCTGGGGCTCGGACAGGGCCTTTGATAAAGACCCAGAACATCCTGTCCTGAAACTTCTTAAAAATAAAAATATAAAGATTCTCCCTCAGGACGGTGCTGCTGTTGATAGTTCCTTTGACCTGGCTGTATTCAGTACAGCAGTGGAGAAGACAAATCCAGAATACGAAAGAGTAATGAATCTAAAAATACCTCTAAAGACAAGGCCTGAATTCCTTATAGAACTATCAACAGGATTCAGAACATTTGCAGTCGCAGGAACGAGCGGAAAATCGACCACCTCAGGTATGATTGCCTTTATCATGGATGCAATGGGCATGAAACCTAATTTCATCGGTGGAGGCCGGATAAAGAACTTAAAGGAAAGAAATGGCCTCGGAAACTATCTTACAGGAAGTAGTGACATCCTTTTGATTGAAGCATGTGAATCTGATGGAACCATTATCCATTACAGGCCTGAATATCTTGCCCTGCTGAATCTGGAACTCGACCACCATCCGGTCAGTATTACATCAGCACTCTTCCAGAAGATAATTGATAATACCTCAAGGAGGGTTATAGTTAATCTTGATGACCGGAATATAAAGGGACTAAGGATTAAAGAGCCGCTCTCTTTTTCAGTAAAGGAGCAATCACTCTACAGACCAGATGAGGTTAAATTTCTTCCACTTGGGACAGAATTTATTCTTAGGGGCATAAGATTTAAATTATCACTACCGGGAATGCACAATCTCTACAATGCCCTTGCTTCAATAGCTATTCTTGCAGAGACAGGTGTATCACTGAAAGACATGAGTGATATAATCAGAAAATTCAAGGGGGTAGAAAGGCGTTTTGATATTGTTCTTGACAACGGTACATACCTAGTCATTGATGATTATGCCCACAATCCCCATAAAATAGGTTTTTTAATAGAAACGGTCAAAAGGTTCAGGGATTCTGTATGCTTCATATTCCAGCCTCACGGCTATGGACCAACAAGGCTCATGAAGGATGATTACATAAAGGTCTTTTCAGAAAAACTTTCAGATAAGGATCACCTTATACTGCTCCCCATATATTATTCCGGTGGTACGGTACAGAAGGATATATCAAGCCATGACCTTGCCAGTGCTATCAGGATGAGGGGAAGGTCTGTAGAAGTAATTGATGAAAGAGAGGAGATCTTGAACAGGATTGATGGATGGAATACCTTTGTTGTCTTCGGCGCAAGAGATGAAAGTCTTTCAATACTCGCAAGAGATATTGCAGAAAGATTGAGATAATTAACCAGGCCGTGAATTATGTCCCTTTCCCGTTCTTGTATATCTGTAGGTCAGAAAATGAAGTAATACCTCTACCCTCTCTGCAAGAACTTTTGGTGAGGCTGACACACCCTTGTTAATATAACTGGCTGGCTCAAGAATGCTCATCTGCTTTCTCAGGTCTTCATCAGCCTTAACAGCAGAGAAAAAGACGACAGGGACTCTTTCTCTATTATTTCTGTCCTCAAGTGCCCTAACAGTCCTTACAGCTGTAAGACCGTCCATCTCGGGCATGTTGATATCAACAATAGCAAAATTTATCCTCCGCCTCTCATTCATGAGCCTGGTATATTCAGCTATAAATTCAAGGCCATTTGTTGCTGTAATAACAGTATCTGAAAGGGATTTCCTTAAAACAAGTTCCTTGAGGAGTGTTCTCAGGAATTCGGAATCCTCAGCTATTATTGCAAAGGAACGTTCAGGGCTTCCTTTCTCTTCTTTTTCTATAATCTTACTTTCTGCCTGTAATTTTATCCTGATTGCCTCCTTTTCAAAAGGTGCATCACCTGTATCTTCCTCTGTTTTTAAGGCAGGGCTTTCACCGAGCTTCGTTGGTTCCTGTTTTAATTTTGTGACTTTTTTATCTTCTGAGACCTGCTCAATTAAAACCTCTTCCACATTCTTTATATCAGGATCCTCGCTATTCAATTCCCTCTGTGCCTGCTCTTCTTTCCCTTTTTCTCTCAGCTCATCGGCTCTCTCTACCCCTGATCCTATACTTTCTTCAATCCCTTTCTTCCCTGCTTCAGTTAATTCTTTATATCTTTCCATCACCCTCTCAGCCTCAACTGCCTTTCCCTCTGTCATGACCTCTTCTCGCTCTTCCCAGAGTTTTAAAACATCAAGAGTAAAACCGCAAAAGGAACAGGCATATTCCCTTTTCTGATCCCTCTCCACTATGTAGTAGGGAACATCCTCACCACAGCATATGCAGTATTTCTTATCCCCCATCCAAGATAAAGCATACAATTATTAAAAATATTTTTCAAGTACTATATATCAAAACTCTCTCCCCTTTCTGGGATGGTTACCTGGAATCCATATTTATCCACAATAGAATCTTTAAAGCTCTCAAGAACCTCCCTCTCACCGTGCACAAGGAATATGCGGGGTGAATCAATAAAATTTCCTAACCATTCTAAAAGACCATCCCTGTCTGCATGGGCTGAAAAGCCATTTATAGTGTAGATGGATGCCTTTACAGCTACTTCTTCACCTAGGATATTTACTGTAGGGTTTCCATCTATGATTCTTCTTCCCAGTGTTCCCTTTGCCTGGAATCCAACAAAGATTACACTACATTCCGGTCTCCAGAGGTTATGCTTGAGGTGGTGTCTGATTCTACCACCCTCACACATACCGCTTCCTGCAATAACTATGATCCCTGACTTTATTCTGTTCAGCGCCATGGAATCCTCTGCGGTCTTTACAAAATGAAGTACCATGGAATCACCCATTTTTTTTGCTGTAAATAGCTTCATTGCTTCTTCATCAAAACACTCCGGATGGGCAAGATAGACCTTTGTGGCTTCCTCAGCAAGGGGGCTATCAAGATAAACATGGATTCTGTAAAGCCTTCCTTCTCTTACAAGATTGTTAAGGATATAAAGAAGGTCCTGAGTCCTTCCAACTGCATAAGATGGTATATAGACATTTCCTCCTCTTTTGAATGTTGTTTTTATTGCATCAATAAGCTCATTTATACTCTCCTCAAGAGGTTTGTGAAGCCTGTTTCCATAGGTTCCCTCCATCACTATATAGTCTGCCTCTTTTGTTATTTCAGGGTCTTTAATTATCGGACTTCCTTTTTTACCGATATCTCCAGAAAAGATTATCTTTCTTTCCTCAGGACCATCCTGATACCAGAGCTCAATTGTTGCTGAGCCCAGTATGTGACCTGCATCAAGAAATCTGTACTTAATACCACTACCGAGATGAAAGATTTTCCCGTAGGGTTTTGTGTCAAGAAGTGGCAGTACCATCCTTACATCATCTACTGTATAAAGAGGCTTTACAGGAGGCCTTCCACTCCTAAGAGCCTTTCTAGTCGCCCACTCCGCATCAGCCTCCTGAATATGGGCTGCATCAAAGAGGAGAAGTTCAAGAAGATCCCCTGTGGCTGGAGTTGTGATAATGCGACCTCTGAAGCCATCCTTTACAAGTTTTGGAATCAGCCCTGAGTGATCAAGATGGGCATGGGTGAGAAAGATATAATCTATCTCCGATGGGTCAAAGGGGAAGGGTTTTAAGTTTTCTTCGTGATTGCCCTCTCCCTGATGAAGTCCGCATTCAATCAGGATCTTTAAATTATTTATCTCAAGAACAAAGCATGAACCTGTAACTTCCTTTGCAGCACCGAAAAACCTTATCTTCAAACCGTTACTCCATCAATCCTTTTAAGACCTGCCTTGAGGGCAGCCTTTATTGCAGATTCATATTCACCAGGAGTGATTCTCCGTGATAGCTCGGGAAATTCAAAGGCTCTGTAGCAGGGTCTGTACTGATCCATTATATTGATGTATGTATTCTTTGAGATCTCCTGAGCAATGAATTTTACAACCTCTTCTGTCTGAGCAATATCATTTGGAAGAACAAGGTGTCTTACTAAAAGACCTTTCACGGCAATGCCCCTTTGGTCTATCAGGAGATCTCCCACCTGTCTATGCATCTCCTTCACTGCAGCCTTAACTATCTCCGGATAATCTGGAGCAAGGGAGTATTTTTTTGCAAATTCACCGGACATGTATTTTATATCGGGCATGTATATGTCTATAATTCCATCAAGGAGTCTCAGTGTCTCCACTGATTCATAGCCACCGCAGTTATAAACTACAGGTATCTCAAGGCCCTTATCTCTTGCTATGAATATCGCCTCAACTATCATGGGAGTCTGGTGCGTGGGTGTAACAAGATTAATGTTGTGGCATCCCTCAGACTGGAGCATGAGCATTATATTTGCAAGTCTCTCAACTGTGGTCTCTTCACCCTCCCCGAGATGGCTTATTGTCCAGTTCTGGCAGTAAAGACACCCGAGATTGCAGTGTGTAAAAAAGATTGTACCAGAACCGAATCTTCCTACGAGTGGTCTTTCCTCTCCAAAGTGAGGTCCCCAGCTTGAGATAACCGGTTTTGAGCCAGTCCTGCAGAATCCCTTTTTGCCCTCAAGCCTGTTCACCCTGCAGTTCCTTGGGCAGAGTCTGCACTCCCTGAGGAGATTATAAAGTTCTTCTACTACCTTTTCTTTTGATTCAATCTTCATTCTAACTTTTTTAACTCAAGGGGTACGAGGACTATCTCTATCCTCCTGTTCTTAGCCCTTCCCTCTTCTGTCTCATTAGAGGCAACAGGTCTGTATTCTGCATAACCCGTTGCACTGAGAACCGACGGGTCAATACCTCTTTCCTGAAGGTATCTAACAACATTTGTCGCCCTTGCAGTGGAGAGCTCCCAGTTTGTTGGAAATCTATGGGCTAACCTAGGACTTATGGGTACATTATCTGTATGGCCCTCGATATTGATCTGTCTGTCCTTGACATTCTTCAGTATCTCAAACACCCGGTCCAGGACCTTTTTGCCCTCTCTTTTTATTTCTGCACTTCCAGAATCAAAGAGTATCTTTTCAACCATGCTGAGGGTAAGTTTATCCCTGAGCTGCGTGACCTCAATCTCTCCTTTTTTAATTTCTTCCTGAAGTTCAGCAACAAGTCTGTTATATGTACCTTTAAGCTCTGCGATTGCCCTTTCCTTTTCCTCAAGTGCCCTTGCCTTTTCTTCTGAAAGTCTTGTTATCTCCTGCTCAAGCTCCCTTATCCTCTGCTCCTTTTCAGAAACCTTTGCCCTTAGGTCCGTTATTGCCTTTGATAGCTCATCCTTTTTTGCCTCAAGAAGGTATCGCAGGTTTGCATTGTCTTCCAGAAGATTATCCCTTTCTTTCTTCAGCTCTTCATAATTTCTTTTGAGTCCTGAAAGTTCTTCCTCAAGTGCTTTATTCTGAGCCTCTTTCTCTTTTGTGGTCTGCTCGAGCTGTGATACACTAACTTTCAGGCCTTCAATCTCGGAAAGCCTTGCCTTATATTCCTTTGAAGATACGCAGGAACTGAATAATAAGATTAAAACTAATAATATTGACACCTTCATATGACACCTCCTGATTTCACCATGAAATATTATATCATGCAAGAACTCCATGTAATTATTTTAAAATCATTCCGCACCCTTTATGTTAAAATTATATATGTTCCTCAGGGTGATAATAAACTTCATCAAAAAGGAGAAGAAAGCTATATCTGTAATATTTTTCTCAACTGTGGCCGGCACTGCAGTTATTGCTACCATGCTCTCTCTTTCCCTAGAGATTGAGGACAAGGTTAAGAGGGAATTGAGGTCTTTTGGTGCAAATATAATCGTAGAGCCAGAGGTTAGGGGTCTAATGAGTCTGGCAGGCCAGCCTCATTATCTAACGGAATCTGATATCCCGAAGATAAAGACCATATTCTGGAGACATAATATCATAGGAATTGCTCCCTTTCTTGAATCATCTGTTGATGTAAGTATAAATGGAAAAATCTCTAAGTTAAATGTTATAGGCACATGGTTTGAGAGAGAACTTCCTGTTCCAGGAGAATCCGGAACATGGAAAACAGGCATATTTACAGTTGCACCATGGTGGTATATAGAGGGAAGAGTTCCTGCTAAAGGAGAGTGTCTAATAGGTTCGGCCCTGGCACAGAGATTAAAATTGACTGCCGGTGAAAGTATTACAATCGGAAAAGAAAGATTCACCATTTCTGGAATTATCTCTACTGGATCTAAGGAAGATGAATCCCTTATTATGAATCTTGAGGAGCTCCAGAGTATAAAAGGACTTCAGGGAAAGATTTCTTCTATCTGGATAAGTGCCCTAACCACACCAATGGATGAATTTGCCTATAAAGATCCATCAACAATGACACCTGCAGAATACGAAAAGTGGTACTGTACAGGATATGTAACATCTATTGCAAAACAGATAGCCGAGGTTGTCAGGGGTTCTTCTGCAAGACCTGTCTGGAGGGTTGCTGAGGCGGAGGGTAATATTCTTAAGAGATTAAAACTTGCTGTATATCTCATGAGCCTGATAACACTCCTTGCAAGTGCAATGGGACTGTCTGCAACCCTCATGAGCTCCTTTTTAAAAAGATCAAGAGAGATAGGTCTCATGAAAGCAATGGGTGGCAGTAGATTGAAGATAAGTATGCTCCTTCTTTCAGGGGTATCGGTGGTGAGCATCCTTGCATCCCTTGGAGGCTTTATTCTCTCACTCTTTCTTTCAAATATTATTGGCAAAGAGGTTTTTGGAACAGGGCTTGAGAACAGAGTCTTTCTTCTTCCCATGGCACTTGTGAGTGGAATTTTAATGAATCTCGCAGGTGCCTTTATTCCATTAAAAAGGACACTTGCTTTAAAACCTGCTATTGTGCTTAAGGGTATGGAATGAAATACCGCTGGCTTTTTTTCTTCGTAGGAAAGGCAATAAGGGAGAGACTCCAGAGGGTATTACTTATGGTCTTTGCCCTATCCCTCTCTGTGGGATTGCTTGTTGCAATGATGATTTTAAGCAGAGGTATGCGAGAGAGGCTTGCAGATGAGCTAAAGGCATACGGTGCCAATGCCATTATTACATCCTCTGAATACATAAAAGAAGAGATGGTTCAAAAAATCTTAAATATTAATGGTATAGATGAAGTTCTTCCGGAACTCTACGGAAGGGCATGCTTTAAAGAAATAATTGTAAATATAATCGGAATGCCTTTTGAAAGCATAAGGGGTCTTAGGATCACAGGAGAGGTCAGGAAAGGCTATATCCTTGCTGGAAGCAGACTCGCAAAGGCTGGAAACCTCAAAACAGGTCAGGAAGTATCACTTTCAATCCCCTGCGGAGCTCCTGAGAGAAAATTTATAATTTCAGGAACATTCGAAAAAGTGGGACCTGAAGATGATGCCATTATTATGGAGTTAAAAGAGGCACAGAAACTGCTGGGTCTTGAAGATAGAGTAAGTGTTATAATGCTCAGAATTAAACCAGAGGGCTTTGACCTTACCATGGAGCGGATACAAAAAGAATTACCTGAGCTTGAAGTAAGGGCTGTAAGACAGATAGCAACATCAGAAGAGTCATTGCTTAAAAAAACAGAACTCCTGCTTATTATTGTATCAATCGTTGTAGTCATTGCCTCTGTTATAACAGTAGCAGGGATAATGGCTGCTACAATATTTGAAAGACTAACAGACATAGCCCTCATGAAGGCGATGGGCGGTACAAACAGGCAGATAGAGGTATTCTTTACACTGGAGGCTGTTACCGCGGGCGTACTCGGTTCTATTGGAGGTCTTCTTACCGGTACTCTTGCTGCTGAGCTTATAGCATTCAGTGCATTCCAGCGGGCAGTTGGTTTTCCAATTATAGCTATTCCTGTGGCATTCTTAACAGGACTATTTCTTTCGATTTTATCAGCCATGATACCAATAAAGAGGGTTTCAGCCTACAGACCATCAATTATATTAAGAGGAGAGATATGATAAAGGTGAGAGGTCTTAAAAAGATCTATCCCTCCGCAGTTGCCCTGAGAGGAGTTGATGTTGATATTATGGAAAATGAGTGGGTCTCTATAATGGGGCCATCCGGTTCGGGTAAATCTACTTTATTAAATATCCTGGGCGGGCTTGATTACCCAACAGAGGGTTCTGTTAACTATGATGGAAAAGAAATAACCAGCTTTAATGAGGATGAGCTTGCCAAATTCAGGCGTGAGAATATAGGCTTTGTCTTTCAGCAATCCCACCTCATACCTTACCTGACTGCTCTTGAGAATGTGATGCTTGCCCAGTACTTCCACAGCATTGTTGATGAAGAGGAAGCAAAAGAGGCACTCAGAAGGGTAGGTCTTGGTCACAGGCTAAATCACAGACCATCTGAACTCTCAGGTGGTGAGCAGCAGAGGGTATGTATTGCAAGGGCATTAATAAATTCTCCAAGGGTGCTCCTTGCAGATGAGCCTACAGGGAATCTTGACAGAGAGAATACAAGGATGATTCTTGAGCTCCTTAGAGACCTTCACAGAANTGAAGGCTTTACTATTGTACTTGTTACCCATGATCCCTTTGTGGCATCCTGGGGTAAGAGGCTTATATCCATGGAGGATGGAAGGATAATAAAGGATGAGCCTGTTCATTCCTGAGGCATTTCTTGCAGCTTTAAAGACATCAATTGCCCTGAGCCTTTCTTTGCTTATTATCAACTCCTGTCCAGGCTCGGGAAAGTTTGAAAGGAGTTCCCTGCATATAATTATTTTAATATCATGGTTTGTGCTTCTCTTTATTGCTGGAACCTTTATAGAGCTCGATGTATTTTATAAGGACCAGATCAGAAGGGCGTCTGCCTATTTCTTTGGTCTGTTACTGATAACTGCTTTTTTTTCAGCTGGTTTATCATCAGGGAGAGATTTTAGATTAATCTATATAATTCTTGTAATGCTCCTTTATACTTCTGATGTATTAAGCCTCTCCTTTTTTCTTAAGGATCTTTCTGTAATGAGAGAGAACTATGGGGGAGCTTATGCAGGAGGATTAACAGGAGCTATATCAGGATTTTTACTTCTTCTTTTTGAAAAAAAGATAACCCCGAAGTTATCTCCCTATCTTTCCTTTACAGGACTTCTCTTCAGTCTTTCCGGTATAAAGCTCCTTCTTGGAGGCACAGGTGGATATGCTGAGTTTTCCCTTATACCTGCAGTCCAGAAAGGGCTCATGAAGTTCTTCCATGACCTTGTCCACCAGATCTTTGTTTTTTTAATGGTCCCTGACCATCCTCTTCTTAAGACAACGGTATGGAACTTTATCGGTCTTGCTTTTGGAGAATTCTTTACATTGATAGCAACACTACTGATACTGGCCATTCCTCCCCTGTACATTGTCTCAAGACTTCTGAAAAGGCCTTTAGATGTTCCTGACAACCTCAAAGGAGCTGAAAGGAGAAAATACATACATGATTTCATGCTAATGAACAGAAAGAAGGCTGTCCCTATGCTTATCTTTACCCTCATCGTATGCCTTTTCTGGTTCTTTAAGGTGGAATCAGGGCCTGAGCTTTATATACCCCAGCCAGTGCCTGTGATTGAGGAGGATGGATTTATAAGGCTTAAACTAAAAGAGCCAGTTCGAGACCTGAGCGATGGGAAGATTCACAAATTCAATTTCAACAAGGATAACAGTCTCTACAGATTTTTTGTTCTCAAGAGGCCTGATGGAAGATTCACTGTCTGCCTTGATGCCTGCGAGATATGTGCACCGGAAGGATATGGACAGGCACGAGAGCATTTAATATGCATATACTGTAATACCCCCATTCCATACAGAACAGTAGGCGAGCCGGGAGGCTGTAATCCCATTCCGCTCAGCTTTATCCTTACAGAGACAGAGATAAAGATAGATGTCCAGGAGATACTTAGGAAGTGGAAACTGGTACACTCAGGTATAGGCAGAGAATGAAGGAATTTTTCAGGATCGAAAGGCTTATTAAACTTAGAAGGCTCATCTTGTGGGCATGGCTAGTATATTATCTTACCTGGAGCACATGGTCAGAAGAGGCCTTTGCCCAATTCGTCTCAGGACTTGGAAGAAGTCTTTTATGGCAGGTAGTCTTTTTGGGCTTTCTTTTTCTGCTCACTATAGAGATAATCTACAGATTCAGGAAGATAATGAAGAATAATATATTGCTTGCACTGTTCTGGCTCATACTTCCTTCAGGCATACTACTGTTCCTTTCTGGATTCTTCCTGAGTGCTACGATGAGAATGGAAACAAGAATACTGACAGGAAAGGAGGACATATTCCAGATACCCTGGTCTCAAAAAAGATACGGAGTGATGGATATTAAGCCTTCCATAAAGGAGAGATTTCTTGATATAGAGCAGGAATCACCATCACCCATATTCACGACAGAGCCTGTGGTCTTGCTAACCGATTTCAGGAATACCTACAGAGTGGGTGTATACCCACCCCGCAGGATTGATGGCACATTCTTTCATATACTTAATTTTAATATAGCACCATCCATAGAGGTAAAAAACAGAGAAGGCGAACTTGTCCTTAAAGGTGATCTGGCCCTGCGGATACTTCCAGCAGGCAGTACTGATTATGCAGTACTTGAAGGTCTTCCTTACAGAATAACCATGAAACTTCTTCCATCAAAGGAGATAAAAAAGGGCGATATCCTTGCAAAGGAATATAATCTCAATGACAGACTCTATGAGTTAAAGGTCTTCAGGATAATAAATCCTGAGGAGGCGGGAACTCTAATTGCAGAGGGTAAATCAGTAAGTCCTTTAAAATTTGATAATTATACCATTACAGTTACAGGTCATACCTACTGGGTACTTCTTGAGATAGTAAAGGATGATGCAGTCTATGTAATTGTAGCAGGCTTGATTCTGATAATTACTGGCTTAATTTTTAGGATAATACTTTTGCCATGGTGGTTAAAAGAACTAAAAAGACCTTAAATTAAGGGTAAAAATACTCTATCTCTTTTTACAAGCCTATTTTCTTTAATTCTATTTCTTCGTTATCTCTACAAGAAGCTGGATTACTGTATCAATCCTCTGATTCAGCTGACCCATCTCCTGCCTTAACTGACCTATCTGAGTGTCTATCTTGTTATTAATCTTCTCCTCAACTGATCCTATCTCCTGCCTAAGCTGTCCTACCTCCTGCCTTAACTGACCTATCTGCATATCTATTTTATTATTAAGATATCGGAAATCCTCTTCCTGCCTCTTTTTTATGTCTTCAATACCCCTTTTTAATTCCTCTGTTCGCTCTTCGACAACCTGATAAATAAGCTCAAGGGTTACTTTTTTGACTAACTGTTTAACTGTTTCTCTCATAAAAGATTTCCTTTCTACTTATTCTTAATAAGATGTCAATACAAGAAAAATCCTAAAATTTTCTTTAATTTTTGTTTAATTAACCTCTTAGAAGCTCTTAAATATCCCTATGCCGAATCTCACAGGTATCTCCCTGGACTTTTCAAAGAGATAAAGATTCTTTGATACAATCAGTGGGTATTTGTACTCCATCTCACCTATCTTTCCAGGTATGATGCCTGATAATTCTCCAACTGCTGTAATGAGCTTTCCCTTTGTGTAGATTGCTGGATCAAGATAACCTTCATATTTGATCATGAACCTACCCCTTGAGAGCTCTGTATCCTCGGGTCTTCCTCTTGAATCCAGCGGCCTTTCAAGAATTTCTATATAGGTGGCATCCTTAGTATTTGCAGTTGAGAGTATCAATCCACCAAGCATTACAGTCTTACCTCTGTGAGCTTCGGGGTCTTTAAAAATCATCTCGGGTGTCAGGGCAACATCAACTTGAGATCTCAATTCCCGGGGTACTACATGGGCGCAGGAGGAAAAAAGGAAGGCTATACATGTAAGCAGAAATATCAATACTATCTTTTTCATGTTTAATTATTAATTAACAGAGCGCGCTTTGTCAAGGTATGATAAAAGAAAAGATTATTGAAGTCTCTTTTAAAAAGAGGAAAAGACGCAAATTCCATTCACACCTCATAGGCTACATAAATATTAAAAGAAAAGTATTGCCTTTTACGGTAGAGCTCAGCATCGAAGTCGAGAAGTCAATAATAAAATATATTAAAACCTCTAAGAAGATTAATTGAAGAGCTATATTCTTCTTGAGAATATAAAGGCTCCAAAGAAAAATAATGCAAGAAGAAGGCTTATCGTACCTCCTGTAGGTATATTAAAGTAAAAAGACAGAAATATTCCGCCTATTACTGATATAAGGGAAACAATACAGGATAATGTTATCATCCTGAGAAATCTTTTTGTGAGGAGATGGGCTGTAGCACCCGGTATTACCAACAGAGCAGATATAAGTATAATTCCAACAAGTTTTATACCCAGTACAATAGCCACAGCCATGCTTAGGAGAAAGAGTGCCTTTATAGCCCGTACCTTTATACCGCTTACAAAGGCAAGTTCTTCATTGAAGGTGATCAGATAAAGTTCTTTTAATATTAGGGCGGTAAGACCGAGCAGGATGAGTATTATAATTGAACCTGTTAGTGCCTCTGATTCTGTGATTGCAAGTATGCTTCCAAAGAGGTAGCCGAATAGGTCAACATTATATTTTCCTGATATGCCTATAAGAACAATTCCAAGTGCCATTGATGCTGTAAAGAATATGCCTATTGATGTATCCTCTGCCAGTCTTCCCTCTGAGCTGACAAATTCTATTCCATAGGAGACTAAGAGACTGTAAAGGATCGCACTTAATAAGGGATTTATTCCCAGTATAAAGCCAATTGCCACGCCACCAAAGGCAGCATGTGCTATGCCTGAACCGAGGAAGGATATCCTTCTTAAGACAACAAAGACAGAGATTATGCCTGAGAATACGGCAAGTAAGGCACCGCTTATGATTGCCCTCTGGACAAATCCATAGTTCAGTACATCAAACATAGCCCCTCTTCAGCCTTTCACATCTTTCACAGGCCTCTGAATGAAGCATTATATCTACCGAGCGTCCGTAGAGCTTTGATAGCACTTCATCTGAAAGGGCATTCACAGGACTTCCATGATAATGGAGTATTCTGTTAAGACAGGCAACTTCATCCACATAACCTGAAAGGGCGCCAATGTCGTGGGAAACCATTATTATTGTAATATTTAACTTTCTCTGGAGTCCTTTAAGGAGATGATAGAAGTCTTCCTGACCGACTACATCTATACCTGTGCTTGGTTCATCAAGTATAAGTATCTTGGGACCTGCCACAAGCGCCCTGGCTGCAAGGACCCTCTGTTGCTGCCCTGCTGATAGATTACCGAAGGTCTCAAAGGCTAAACCTTCCATTCCCATAACCCTTAATACCTCGAGAGCTTTTTCTCTGTGCTCCTTTGAAGGAAACCTTATATAACCTATCTTTCCATAAAGTCCTGTCAGCACAACATCTATTGCCCTTGCCGGAAAATTCAGGTCAATCTTCAATGCCTGAGGAAGATAACCGAATAAACCTCTTTTTATTGCCTCTAAAGGAGTGCCTCCCTCTACCTTCACTGTACCCGACGATGGTTTTAATATTCCGAGGATTATCTTAAGAAGTGTAGTCTTTCCACCTCCATTTGGTCCAACTATACCGAGGAATCTTCCTTCTTCAAGAACAAGGTCTATGTCCTTAAGTATATCCTTACTTCCGATACTGTAATAAAGACCTTTTATCTCAACGGCATTCATCTTAGAGCCTTTTCAAACATTGAGAGATTATAAAGCATAAGGTTTATATAACTGTCTCTTCCTGGAATATCCCTTCCACCGATAGGATCAAGCATCAAAATCATAGCACCTGACTCCCGAGCAAGAGCCTCTACTAGATGGGTACTAAACTGGGGTTCACCGAAGATTGCCTTTGTCTTTTTCTCTCTCATAAAATCAATAATCCTTTTTATATTTCCAGGCCTCAATTCCCTGCCGGCTCCCTCTATTATGTAGATTGGGTTAAGGCCATATCTTTTAGAAAAATAATTCCAGGCAGGGTGGAGGGCAACGAATTCTTTTTTTGGGAGTTGAGATATCCTTTTTTTAATCTCTTTATGAAGGTCATCAAGCCTCTTTTTGTACTCGGTAGCATTTTCAATATAAAAATCCCTCCATCCAGGGTCAAGGCTTATTAGAGTGGCTGTAATACTGTCCACCATTGATTTTACAAGTACAGGGTCAAGCCAGTAATGAGGATCACCTTCATGGGAATGGCCGTGACCTTCCTCCACTGCCTCAAGAAGAGGTATATTTTTTGAAAGGTCAAGGATCCTTATATCTTTTTTTGCAGATCTTACAAACCTCTCTGCCCAGAACTCTAGTCCAGCTCCTATCTTTATGAAAAGCCTTGTCTTTGTTAATTCTCTTATCTCTGATGGTGCAGGTTCAAAGGCATGGGGATTGGCACCTGCAGGGATTAGTGTTCTGACCGTTACCCTCTGTCTACCTATATTTTTTGTTATATCCTCGAGAGGATAGATAGAAACAAGGATATTTAATTCTTCAGCTCCGAGATTAATAGGTATAAATAAGAACAGGGTTAAAATGAGGCGTCCAAAGATATTCTTCATAATAAAAAGCATACAGAATAAAGTATATCTGATGCAAGGGCATCTGGATTATAATAGTTAATGCCCTTTCTCAGGCTTCCTCCTGCTGTAAATTCAAGGGATTTTAGACTCTACATGGCTGGACAGATGGTGTCTCTCACCGGCACATGGATGCAGTCTGTTGCCCAGAACTGGCTTGTCTGGAGCCTGACAAACTCGTCTATTTATCTAGGAATTGTGGCTGGTGCCTCTTCACTCCCTATGCTCCTCTTTACGATTCCTGGCGGTATTATTGCTGACAGATTCTCAAAAAGGAAAATCCTGATGGCTACACAGATTCTTTCCATAATACCTGCACTATTACTGGGTATATTTATTGATCTTAGGATAATAACAGTTTTCCATATAGCCATCTTTGCCTTTTTGCTTGGTTCAATAAATGCCCTTGATGTGCCCACAAGACAATCCTTTTTAATAGAGATGGTTGGCAGAGAATCCCTAACAAGTGCTATAGCCCTAAATTCAGCAATTTTTAATGGAGCAAGGCTGATTGGCCCTGTGATAGCCGGAGTGATTATATCCTTCTTCAGCATCTCAACATGTTTTTATTTAAATGCTATAAGCTATATACCTATAATTCTTGCCCTTAACATGATGAAAAGTGAACAAAGGAATGATTCTTCAGAACTCTGGCATAGAAAAAAAGAAGGCAGAACGCTCCTTCCCGAGATAAAAGAGGCCATGGACTTCTTGAGGTCTGATCCTACAGTGTTTCACACACTCCTTCTTGTAATGGCCTTCAGCCTCTTTGGAATTCCTTATATAATCCTGCTTCCAGTAATTGCCACTGAGGTTTTCAGTTCATCTGCAGGAATATATGGCATCATGATGGGTGCCCAGGGAGCAGGCTCCCTCGCAGCAGCCCTATCTATTGCCCTGAGACAGGAAGTTAGTAATAAAAGGATGCACATCGGATTTTTTACTGTCATCTTTTCAATAGTTCTTTTTTTCTTTGCGCTCTCAAAAGAACTTTTTCTTAGCTTATTGCTCCTCTTCCTTGCTGGATTCTGTATTATAAGCCTCCTTGCTACGGCAAACAGTCTCATACAGCACAGGACACCTGACAATCTGAGGGGAAGGATCATGAGTATTTATACACTTGTATTCCTTGGAATGGCTCCAGCTGGAAATCTGCTTGTAGGTTCTCTTGCCTCTGTTGCAGGTGCGGCTACAGGCTTAAAAATTCTTTCTCTTTTAACAATGGTTGGAGGGCTGGTATTCACTGTAACCGAGAGGTATAACCGGGATTGAAGGCCCTGAATATGTTATTCTTTCTATTATGAGAATCCTTGCCATAGAGACCTCAACAGTACTTGGCGGCATTGCCATTGTTGATGATAAGGTACTTATCTCTGAGATAAGACTGAATGTATCTGTTGAACATTCAGAGAGGCTCCTGCCAGAGATAGCTCACCTTATAAAGGCCTCGGGCCTCTCAATAGAGGATATTGATGCCTTTGCCATCTCTACCGGTCCTGGCTCATTTACAGGCCTGAGAGTGGGTATGGCAACTGCGAAAGGACTTTCCTTTGCCAGCGGGAAACCCCTGATCGCAGTCTCCACACTTGAGGCAATGGCATGGAACTTACCCTATACTCACTATCCTGTCTGCACCGTGCTTGATGCAAGAAGGAATCAAGTATTCATGGCTCTTTTTAAATGGAAAGAAGAAAATTTTATAACACTTAAAGAACCATCTGTTATAGAAAGGAACAGACTTCCGGATATTGTAAGGGAGATAGTTAACAGCGAAAGAGTTATACTCATAGGAAACGGTTGTGATTTTTATAAAGAAAGAAAAGAATTCCTTATTCCTCAAGGACATCATATCCTTCCATCTCCTGCAAATGTGGCTTTTCTTGGACTGAGGATTGCAAGAGAAGGGAGGTTCTCCGATCCTCTTACGCTCACACCTCTTTATCTAAGAAAGTCTCAGGCAGAAGAGAGAGGAACTTCATCATTATGAGATCTTTTAAGATAAGGCTCATGGCCCCTCAAGATGTTCCAGAGGCTACGGAGATTGAGAGAAGCTGCTTTTCCACACCATGGTCTGAGCTTGCATTTTATAAAGAAATATATAATCCAAGGTCTCTATGTCTTGTTGCTGAGACAGAGGAAGGACTTGCCGGTTATATATGCATGAGCAGGATACTTGAGGAATGTCATATACTGAACCTTGCTGTCCATCCGCTTAAAAGAAGACAGGGAATTGGAAGTGCACTTATAAAAGAAGCACTAAATTCAGAGTTTGTCTCTTCATGTAGATACATCTATCTTGAGGTAAGGGCATCAAACATGGAAGCACGTAGACTTTATGAAAAATTTGGTTTCAAAGTGGTTGGAATAAGAAGGGCATATTATATAAATCCAGTTGAAGATGCCTTAATAATGATGCTTGAAAGATAAATGATAAACTCAGTCATGACATTTCCTTGTAAGTAATTCAAGAGCCCTTTTGTGAAGTCTTTTATTTCCTGCTGCAAGGAGTGTGGTGCTTTTCTCAAGACCCAGAGGCACATGATCAACAGGATTGCCATCCATATCAGTAAATACACCATCTGCCTCTTTCACTATGAGCCATCCTGCAGCAAAATCAAAGCTCCTTGAAGGTGCCGGACTCACAAACAGGCTTATCGAACCTGTTGCAATAAAGCATAGATCAAGGGCAGTTGCACCAAGACAGCGTGTTCTTCTTGCAGCCTGAAGGAGTGGCAATATAGCAGGAATATCTCTTTTAGGAAGCTGGGCTTCATAGGCAACAACATAAAAAGTATCATCCTGCTGGGTTTTTAAAGGGTAGTCATTCAGGAATGCTCCCCTGCCCCTTGCAGCATAGAATTCATCTCCTGTAAGTAGATTTATTATATAGGCATGACTGATAGTTCCGATGGTATCACCTTCAGCAACAGCTATAGAGGTACAGTAAAAGGGAATCCCTGTTATGGCGTTTTTGCTTCCATCTACTGGATCTATTAAAAACCTCCTGCCACCTCCCCTGATATCCTTCATGCCATATTCCTCAGAGACTATGCTTAGTGGTTCCTTCAGTCTCTCAAGTTCTTCAATAATTATCTCTTCTGCCCGCTTATCTATAGGAAATGTCCTGTCTCCTGATGCACCTCTTGGGGTTTTGATATCCGATATATCTTTATGAAGAAAGGAATATCTTAGGGATAAAAGTTCAGAAAAAAGTCTTTTTCCTATTAACCTCAGGTTTTCTATCATTAATCAAGGTCTCTCCTTGAGACTATCTCAACAATCTCTTCAGATGGCCTCTTGAATTTTTCGAGTGTACCCCTTTTTGAACCGTACCTGAATACTGTTACACCCTTACATCCTTTTTCATAGGCAAGCAGGAATGCCTTTGCCACATCCTCTGGCTTTGCACTCTTTGGTAGGTTAATTGTCTTTGATACTGCATTGTCAGTGTATTCCTGAAAGGCTGCTTGCATCTCTACATGATCCTCTGGCGGTATCTCATGGGCTGTTCTGAAGAGTCTCTTTATCCTTTGAGGTACTTCCTTTATGCCTCTGAGATTTCCCCTCTTTATCACCTTTTCCATTAATTCCTCAGAATAGAATCCCTGTTCTTTTGCCATTTTTACAAAATATTTGTTCACCTCAAAGAGTTCTGTATCAAGTATCAATCTTCTGTAGGCAATAGCAAAATAGGGCTCTATGCCACTTGAACAATCTGCAATAATTGAGAGAGTGCCCGTTGGTGCAATGGTGGTGACAGTTGCATTTCTTAAGACCGGCATTCCAGGTCTATCATATATGGAACCCTTAAAATTCGGAAAGGGTCCTCGTTTTTGTGCCAGCTCTTCGGATGCCTTCCATCCTGTATCTCTGATGAATTTCATAAGTTCTCTTGCAAGTTTAAAGGCCCTCCTTGAATTATAGGGAATTCCAAGAAGCACGAGCATATCAGCCCATCCCATAACTCCAAGACCAATCTTTCTGTTACCTTTATGCATAACCTCAATATCAGGTATGAGATATTTATTTGCATCTATTGCATTATCAAGAAATCTTACAGCAAGTTTCACGTCCTCTCCCAGTTGATCATATAGGATCTTTCCATCCTTTACATATTTTGAGAGATTCATTGAGCCAAGCACGCAAGCCTCATAGGGAAGCAGGGGCTGTTCTCCACAGGGATTGGTGCTTTCTATCTGGCCTATATGTGGTGTTGGATTTGCTCTGTTTATCCTGTCTATAAAGATAACACCGGGGTCTCCTGTTTCCCAGGCACATCTTACTATCTCATCAAATACCTCCCTTGCCCTTATCTTCCGCACAGGCTGCCCTGTCCTTGGATTTATAAGCTCATACTCCTCGTCCTTTTTGAGCGCATCCATAAAAGCATCTGTTATTGATACAGAAATATTGAAATTCTCAAGCTCTGACTTTTCCCTTTTCGCTCTCACAAAGTCGAGTATATCAGGATGGTCAACCCTTAGAATTCCCATATTTGCTCCTCTCCTGGCGCCACCCTGTTTTATGACATCTGTAGCAGTATTGTATATCTTCATAAATGATACAGGACCGCTTGCTATTCCACCTGTTGAGCGTACCACATCAGCCTTTGGTCTTAGTCTGGAAAAATTAAAACCAGTACCACCACCGCTCTGAAGTATCATGGCTGCATTCTTCAGAGTCTCAAAGATGCTTACCATAGAGTCCTCAACAGGAAGGACGAAACAGGCAGCAAGCTGCCCCATTTCCTTTCCTGCATTCATCAAAAGGGGAGAATTTGGAAGAAATCTTAGACTGGTTAAGAGTTTATAAAACCTTTCCTGCCAGTAGGAAGAATCTTCACCATAGAATTTTTCTGGATCGCTAATTGCCTTTGATACGCGCAGAAACATTCCCTCAGGAGTCTCAATAACATTTCCACTGGCATCCTTTAAAAGATATCTCGCTCTCAAAACCCTGAGGGCATTTTCTGAAAGCTCCATACAGCATTATACCACACTTTTTGTTTGGTGCACTTAATGGACACTTTTGCACCAATCTGTTATAATGAAAAAAAGAAAGGATTTTTTATGATAATCCATACCTTTTCAATTGCTCAGGGTATAGGGGAAAGACTGGAAAAACATCTCTGGCGCCATGGTATCCTCACATGGATGGATTTTATTGAAGCTGATACAATTTCAGGCATACCCAGGGAAAGGAAGGGTTATTTTGACGGAATTTTTTCAAACTACCAGAAAGCCCTGAACATTATAGATTCAGAGTTTTTTGCAAGAAATCTAAAAATAAGAGAACACTGGAGACTGTTCAGTGAACTTAAATTAAGGGCCCTCTGTCTTGATATAGAAACAAATGGCTATCAGCCAGAGAATGGTGGTTATGTTACAGTTGTAGGATTTTATGACGGGCTGGAATGCAAACAATTTATAAGGGGTGAAAACCTTACACTGGCAAACCTCCAGAAAGAGATCGATAGAGCTGACCTACTAATAACCTTTTATGGTGGAGTCTTTGACATACCTTTTCTCCTGAGGACATTTCCTGGTTTAAAGATAAATAAACCACACTTTGACCTATGTTTTGGAGCTAGAAGGCTTGGTCTCAAAGGCGGGCTAAAGAGACTGGAAACATACTTTGGGATAAAGAGGGATGAGATAGTTCAGGACCTTAATGGATACGATGCAGTCCTCCTTTGGCAGTATTACAGAAGGGGTTCAAAGGAGGCGCTTGACTTGCTTTTAGAATATAATAAAGAAGATACAGTAAACCTTTTAAACCTCTCAGAGATTATATATGAGGAACTTAGAAGATCAACAGGTATTGATGATTATACAGTCCGGAGAACTGAAATCCACTGTGCATGAATAGCTAAAAAAATCATTTGAAAATAAATTCTAACCAGATTGAGATTTAAAATAATTTAAGGAGATTCAGATTGTGATGAAGATAGCAGTAATATCTGATAGCCATGATAATCTTGATAATCTGCGAAAGGCTGTAGAGATTATTAATTCTTCTGGTGCTGTGCATGTCTTTCATGCGGGAGATTTTACCTCCCCTTTTACAATAAGGGCACTTAAAGAATTAAAATGTCCATTAACAGGTGTCTTTGGAAATAATGATGGTGATAGACTTTTACTCAGTGAAAAGTTTAATGGAAGGATTTATACCCAACCCTATACCACTACATTTAATGGTAAAAAAATAGTCCTTATGCATGAACCTGTCTTTATTGAAGCGCTGCGGGATAGCGGACACTTTGATATTATTATTTATGGTCATACTCATGAAGCAGATATAAGGCAGGAAAAGGGTGTTATAATAATCAATCCCGGAGAACTTGCTGGATGGCTTTATGGAAAACCATCCTTTGCAATATTTGACCTTGAAACCATGAAGGGCGAAATCATAAATATCAGTTGACAGAAGATAGCTTTATCTGTTATTTTAAATAAGCCTTCCAGTATGGCCAAAAATATATGATAAAAAATTCCAGTGAATGGATTGATGGCATTTAAATTTATAAACCTTCCAGAAAACCCGCAAATAACAGAAGGTGTATTCTGAACAGGTCTTAATTTAAAAGTTCTGGCTTTGTTGCCAGAGCTAAAAACAACTTATGAGAGGGGAAAATATGGAAACAGAAACCAGAACAACTCAGGAAACAAAATCAACTGTTGAGAGCATCTCCATTTCCGAACTCAAGGAGAAAACAGTTGAAGAACTTGCCCAGCTCGCAAAGGAATTTGGTGTTGAAGGTGCAAGGAGCATGAGAAAACAGGAGCTTATCTTCGCTATTCTTCAGGCTCAGACGCAGCGGGCAGGAAACATATTTGCTGAGGGCGTGCTTGAGATTCTTCCTGATGGTTTTGGATTCCTGAGATCACCGGATTACAGCTATCTTCCAGGTCCCGATGATATCTATGTCTCGCCCTCTCAGATCAGGAGATTTAACCTGAGGACAGGTGACCTTGTCTCAGGCCAGGTAAGACCCCCAAAGGAAAATGAAAGATACTTTGCCCTTTTAAAGGTAGAAGCAATCAATCATGAACCACCTGAAGAGAATATAACAAGGCCGCTTTTTGATAATCTTACACCCTATTATCCAACGAGAAGAATCAAGCTTGAATACACACCCACTGATTATTCCACAAGGGTAATGGAACTCATAACACCAATAGGATTCGGGCAGAGGGGTCTGATAGTTGCTGCACCGAGGACCGGAAAGACGATGCTCCTCCAGTCAATTGCAAAGGCAATAAGAAAGAATCATCCAGATGTCCATTTGATTATTCTCCTTATTGATGAAAGACCGGAAGAGGTTACAGACTGGAAGAGACAGGTCAATGGTGCAGAGATAATAAGTTCCACCTTTGATGAGCCCCCAAACAGGCACTGCCAGGTCTCTGAAATAGTCATTGAAAGAGCCAAGAGGCTTGTGGAGATAAAGAGGGATGTGGTAATACTCCTTGACAGCATCACAAGACTTGCCAGGGCCTATAATGCCATAATTCCAACAAGCGGAAAGGTACTTTCAGGCGGACTTGATGCTAATGCCCTGCAGAAGCCGAAAAGATTCTTTGGCACTGCAAGGAATATTGAGGGCGGCGGAAGCCTCACAATAATAGCCACCGCACTGATAGATACGGGAAGCAGGATGGATGATGTAATATTTGAAGAATTCAAGGGAACAGGTAACATGGAACTCCACCTTGACAGAAAACTTGTTGACAAGAGGATATTCCCGAGCATTGATATAAATGCCTCTGGCACAAGGAAAGAAGAGCTTCTCGTTGAAAAGGATGTTCTTAATAAGATGTGGGTACTTAGAAAGGCACTCAGCCCTCTGAGCACAGTAGAAAGCATGGAATTTCTTCTGAGTAAACTCATGGGTACAAAAAGCAATAAGGAATTCCTTGAGATGATGAATAAATAATTAAGGGGTCGGATTGAAGATCCCAGAGCTCAGAGATGATGGCTACTGCTTTGCATGCGGAGACCTGAACCCTCGGGGATTACACCTTAACTTTATAAAAAAAGATGAAAAGGTCTCTGCTGTATTCACACCTTTAAAGATATACCAGGGATATACCGATATAGTTCATGGTGGTATTATAAGCACTTTACTTGATGAGGCAATGGTGAAGGCATGCATCCTTAACGGGATTAATGCAATTACGGCCGAAATTACGGTACGATTCAGAAAACCCCTCTTTATGGGTAATACCTGTATTGTTGAGGCATGGATTGTATCCAGAAATCCAAAATTAATCGAGACCGAATCAGTAATTAAGGACAGAGAAGGAAATATTATAGCTCAGGGCAAGGCAAAACTCATACCTGGCTGAAAGGTAATGGACTTAGATGGAGAGAGATTTTCTGCATGAGATAAGAGGCTCTGTTTTGCTACTTCTCTTTCTTATTTCTCTAACAGTAATAGTCCTCGGGTATAAATATTACAGACATACCCAGGAGTCTCCTGAATTCTGCCTTTCCTGTCATCTAATGAAAGAAGCCTATAAGACATGGCAGAGATCTCGTCACAGTGATATAGTGTGCCAGACCTGCCACAGATTGAGTCTTATTGAGCAGAACAGATTACTTGTAGCATTTGTGGCAGGTAAAAAATCTGTAACTGAGACCCATGGACGGCAAAAACCCTGGCAGTCCTGTAAGAAATGCCATTTCCCTGATATAGAACAGGGTGCTATCAGTGACAGTAAAACATTTGGTCATGCAAGACATGTATTTAGTATGAAGATCACTTGCAACGAATGCCATTTAGGTGAACTTCATGAATTCAAGCCTGAAAGCAAAGCCTGTATGAAATGCCATAGGGACAAGTTAGTTCACGGACTTGGAATGGAGGGTCTTCAGTGTCTTAACTGCCATACATTCAGTAAAGAGCCGTCTCAGAAACTAGCTTCTGAAAAAAGATGTCTGCAATGCCATAATGTTCCTAAGACAGGTCCTATGTCGGCTCTAAGGTGTTTTGACTGTCATAAACCACATGGTATGATCAAGCTTAAAGGAAGTGATTGTCTTGGACGATGCCACAGCCATGAACTTGAGGTCGGTCAGCACAGACTCCATGTAGAAAAGGCCAAGGTTGATTGTTTATTCTGCCATAAGGCGCATACATGGAGGGTAGGTAGAAAGCTGGCATCCAGAATATGCACAAAATGCCATGCCTATAGAGATCCATCAAGTTTTATATTTTAAGGCCCTTTTCCTGGTGCAGAAAGATTTGATAATTCATGCAGTAAGGACAGAAGTTTAAAGCCATGCAGGATTATTTTATCAGCCTTCTTTTCATGAGCCTGAAAGGTAGACTGATAAGCAAGATGTTTATGATAAGAATCCATGATATATGAGGCAGGCTCCGGGACATATTTCCTGACGAAAAAGCCCTCATTATCTCTACCATGTGATAGAGCGGGTTTAAGAAGGAAATTTTCTTTATGATTTCTGGAAGCCCCTCTAGTGGAAAAAATATCCCTGAAAACAAAAATAGCGGAGTCATAAAAAGGGTATAAAAGTAATTAAAGGAATCAATGCCCGGAACAGTTGCTGATGTAATAACTGATATCTCAGAGAATAAGAGCCCCGAAAGGAATATAAGTGGTATAGCCAGTATAATTGTCCATGAATCAACGAGACCTGCTATAGAGATTACAGATATAATGATTGTGCCGTAGATCAGACTCTTAGTAGCTCCCCAGAGAATTTCACCGGCTATGAGGTCATTCAGATTTACAGGTGTTGCAAGTATAGCATCAAAGGTTTTCTGGTAATGCATCCTCACATAGGTTCCATAGGTGCATTCATAGGTTGCGGCAAAGGCAGATGAAGAGGCAACTATGCCAGGTGCGATGAATTTTATATATGGTATTCCATTTATTTCTTTTAAGTATGTACTCAGTCCAATACCAAAGGCTGTGAGATAAAGCAGTGGTTCAACAAAATTAAGAACCATGCTTGATTTATAAAGTTTTCTATAAACAGTAAAATTCCTCTGCCATACGCTTATTGCCCTTTTAAGATTGAACATAGTCACCTGCTTTCATCTAGAGCTACTGCCTCACCTGTATCCTCTATTAGTCTCTTACCCGTTAGTTTCAGATAAACATCTTCAAGGGTACCACTGTATTCTTTCATAAGGTTTTCCGGGGAACCCATTGCCACTATTCTTCCTGAATCCATAATGGCTACCCTGTTACAGAGAAGCTGAGCCTCCTCCATATAATGGGTTGTCAGTATCAGGGTCCTTCCCTTTTTCTGCTCTGTTTTTATCATCTGCCAGACCTGTCTTCTGCTTAAAGGATCAAGACCTGTTGTTGGCTCATCAAGTATTAATAAATCAGGTTCATTCAGTAAGGCCCTTGCAAGGACAAGTCGTCTTTTCATCCCTCCAGAAAGTTCTTCCACATTTGTATTGAGCCTGTCATGAAGACCAACAAAATCAAGCAGTCTTTCAGCCCTTTTAAGTGCATCCTTCTTTTTTATACCAAAATATCTTGCATAAACTATGAGATTTTCTATTACAGAAAGATCCGGATCAAGGTTATTTTCCTGTGGCATAACACCAAGCCTCGACTTTATCTCAGATGGATATCTTATTACATCAAGACCAAAAACCGTAAGTATTCCCTCTGTTGGGGGCATAAAGCAATGTATCATCTTCATCACTGTTGTCTTACCGGCTCCATTTGGACCGAGGAAACCAAAACACTCCATCCCGTTTATTTCAAAATTAATCCCGTCAACAGCTCTGAATGAATCGTATTCTTTAACAAGAGCCTCTGCCCTCACTATTTCCATAATGATTATTATAAACTAATATATCCCGCTCTCAACGAAAGAGACAGTTCTTAAAAAGTCTGTATAAATATATGCTATAATTTTATTCATGCTTGACCTTATCAGGATTTTACTCGTCTTATTCTTGATTATTCTTTTTCTAAGAAAGAAGTGGCACATCGGTGTGGTGATGTCACTTGGCGCCTTTCTGCTAGCCCTTTTTTATCTTATGCCACCTAAAAAAATAATCACAGAATCCTTTAAAACACTCACATCTCCTGTTAGTCTTAAATTGCTTCTTGCCCTTTCATTTATCAGATCCTTTGAGATGATATTAAGAGAAAAGGGATTGCTCCAGAAGATTACAGAGGCAACAGGTTCAATATTAAAAAAGAGAAAACTTGTCATTATATCCATGCCGCTACTTATAGGTATGCTTCCCTCCCTTGGTGGAGCCTATTTTTCAGCTCCAATGGTTGAGGAATCCTCAAGGGACCTTAATCTAACCAGTGAACATAAGGCATACATCAATTACTGGTTCAGACATCCCTGGGAGCTCATACTTCCTCTATATCCAGGAATTGTTCTGGCTTCTGCAGTAACAAATATTCCTTTGAGAAGCTTTATTGCGGCCAACATGCTCGTTGCTATTACAATGGTCATTGCTGGCTTTTTTATAGGACTCAAAGATATCAGAGGAAGCATCCAGTCTAAAATCAAGAAGCCCAAATTAAGTGATGTTCTTTTACCCCTTATGCCTGTTATTGCTGTAATAGGAGGGGTCTCCCTTTTTGGAATAGAACTTCACCAGGTGCTGATAGGAATTCTCATTCTGCTTATAATCTTCTATAAAGAGTCATTCAAAGGTATTTTTAGCTTACTTAAATATGGCTTTTCAAAGGATGTTTTTTTACTAATAGCTGGAGTTATGCTTCTAAAAGGCATGATGGAGGCATCAGGTGCAGTTGAAGGACTGGATAGATATTTTGTGGAAACCGGGGTGCCGGTTTTACTTATTGCCTTTATCCTGCCATTTATCGCAGGACTTCTTACAGGTCTTGTAGTTGGTTTTATAGGAAGCACATTTCCGCTCTTAATTGCAATGGCAGGTAAGGACCTCTCTATTTTAGCCTTTGCCTTTGTGTCCGGTTATGCAGGGGTATTGCTCTCACCAGTACATCTCTGTCTTGTTCTTACCAGGGAATATTTTAAAGCTGATATGGCAGGAGTTTATAAAAGACTGCTTCCAGGTATAATGCTCATGCTTCTGAGCTCAATAGCGGTATATTATGCTTTTAAATCTTAATAAACCCAGAGGTATAACCTCTCAGGATGCTGTAACTGCTGTCAAAAGGATCCTCAGGATAAAAAAGGCAGGACATACAGGAACCCTTGATCCTATAGCAACAGGCGTGCTTGTTATATGCCTTGAAAAGTCAACAAGATTTGCTGGTTATTATAGCAATCTTGATAAAGAATATATTATCACGATGAAGCTCGGAGAGAGGACAGATACCTTTGATGCAGAGGGAAAGGTAATAGACAGAAAGGAAAACTTCTCTGTATCAGAAAAAATCTTCGTGGATACCATAAAAAAATTTGAAGGAAAACAGTTACAGAAGGTGCCGTACTTTTCAGCGGCTAAAAGAGAAGGGATTCCTCTTTACAGGCTTGCAAGAAAGGGGGTGGAGTTCGAAAGACCTCTTAAGGAGGTGAATATTTATAATATTGAACTCCTTGAATTCAATCTACCCCTGATAAAAATACGAGTTAGCTGTTCAAAGGGTACATATGTAAGAACACTTGTGGATGATATCGGTCTTCATCTTGGCACCTTTGCCCATATAACAGATTTGGTGAGAACAGCAGTGGGTTTTTTTAGGATTGAGGATTCCTTCGGCCTAGAAGACCTGAAAGCAGGAAGATACAAACTCCTTCCACCAGATTCTGGTTTAACAGAATTTCCTGATATTAGGCTCAGAGAGGCACAGGCAGATGCAATAAGGCACGGAATGTTTATAGACCTCCCATCAAACATTAAATTAATAGAAGGTAATCTTGTCAGACTTTATGATGAAAAAGGATTTCTAGGTCTGGGTAAGGTCAGGGCTGGAAGGATAAAACCTGAAAGGTTGATATCTTGACTTATAATATCCATTTGAATTATCATAATTTTCTATCAAATTTCTTTTTAAGGAGTGGTTATGAAGACTGCCTTTATTAAAGAATCAGAAGTAGAAAGAAAATGGTATCTTGTTGATGCTGATGGAGCAACCCTTGGAAGGCTTGCATCCCGCATAGCCCACTATCTGAGGGGCAAGCATAAACCCACCTTCACTCCTAATGCAGATACAGGAGATTTTATAATAGTTATCAACGCTGAAAAGGTAAGACTAACAGGGAAAAAACTCACTGAAAAAATTTATTACTGGCACTCGGGTTACAGAGGCGGTCTGAAGGCAGCCACTCCAAAGGAGATACTTGAAAAGAACCCGGAAAGATTGATAAAAGATGCCGTATGGGGAATGCTACCCAAGGGAAGACTCGGAAGACAGATGTTTAAAAAACTCAAAGTTTATAAAGGTCCTGAGCATCCCCATTCTGCTCAGAAACCTGAAAAACTGGATATCAGGTAAGCGGAGGGATAGATATGAAAATTGCCTATAATGCTACTGGAAGAAGAAAAAGATCTATTGCAAGGGTATGGCTTAAACCCGGGACTGGAACTATACTTGTGAATCATCAACCGGTTGACTCCTATTTTCCAAGGGAAACTCTGAGAATGGTCATAAGACAGCCTCTTGAAATAACAGGCACATTGAATAAATATGACATATATGCACTTGTTGAGGGTGGTGGACTTTCAGGACAGGCAGGGGCCTTAAGGCATGGTATTGCAAGAGCACTCGTTAAACTTGATGCTGACCTCAAGGTGAGACTCAAGAAAGAAGGTCTTCTCACCAGAGACCCGAGAGAAGTAGAAAGAAAGAAATACGGTCAGAAAAAGGCAAGAAAGAGATTCCAGTTCTCAAAGAGGTAATCGTTCAATCTCAATACAGTATCAGATATATGTTTTCAGTTGCTATATGCGGAGGAAGTGGTTACACAGGTGTTGAACTTTTAAGACTCCTGCTACAGCATCCAGATGTAGAGATAAAAGTTCTCACATCTGAAAAATCAGCAGGTAAAAAAATTTATGAGGTCTTTCCGCACCTGAAAGGAATTTCTGATCTCACCCTTGAACCACTTGAAAAGGAAAGTATAAAAGACAGGGCTGATATATTTTTTCTTGCTCTTCCTCATGGAACATCTCAGGAAGTAGCAGATTATCTGATCAAAAATGGCAAAAAGGTTATAGATCTCTCAGCAGACTATAGACTGAAAGATCCTAATATTTATGAACAATGGTATAAAACACCCCATAGATTCGTTGATACTCTTTCGCAGGCTGTCTATGGATTACCTGAATTATACAGAGAAAAGATTAAAAAAGCCTCTCTCATAGCAAATCCAGGTTGCTATCCAACAGGTGCAATACTTGCCCTTTATCCAGCATTAAAGGCTGGTATTATTGATGAAAGCACAATCATCATAGACGCCAAATCAGGAGTATCAGGAGCTGGAAGGAAAGCAGAGCTCAATTATTCTTTTTCAGAGGTGAATGAATCATTCAGAGCATACGGTATAACAAATCACAGACATACTCCTGAAATAGAACAGATAATTAACGAGATATCAGGTAGATCTGTAAGAATAAATTTTACACCCCATCTCCTTCCCCTAGACAGGGGGATACTCACAACAGCCTATGTAAAACTTAAAAAAGATATCTCAGAGGATGATATACTTCACCTCTACAGAGAAGCATATAAAATGGAGTTATTTATAAGAATTACTGATCATCTTCCTGACATAAAATATGTAAGGGGTATAAACTTCTGTGATATTAAACCGGTGGTGAATAAAAGAACAGGCACGCTAATAGTGGTGTCAGCAATAGATAACCTTGTGAAGGGCGCAGCCGGTCAGGCAATACAGAACATGAACATTATCCTCGGCATCGAAGAGACAAAAGGACTGAGAGGTATCTCGCTTTTCCCATGAGTATAAAGATACCAAGAGGTTTTAAATTTGCGGTAACAGAGGCTGCTATAAAAAGGCCTGGCAGGAAAGATCTCGCCCTTATCTACTCAGATGTGGAGGCTACTGCTTTTGCAGTTTTCACAAAGAATCTAATCAAGGCAGCTCCTGTTAAGATCGCAATGAAAAAAATTCCCTCCCAGAAAGCAAGAATTATTATTGCAAACAGTGGTAATGCAAATGCCTGTACAGGAAAAAAAGGTCTGGAAGATACCCAGGAGATTATAAGGCTGATATCAAAGGGGCTCGGAGTGGATGAACGATATATCTATCCTGCTTCAACTGGCGTTATAGGAATCCCGCTACCCATGGAGAGAATAAAATCTGCTATTCCGGGTCTGATAGCCGGTCTCGGCAGGTCAACCTTTGAGGATGTTGCGAGAGCCATAATGACAACTGATACCTTTCCAAAATACATATCCACTGAACTTAAGATCGGTACCGAGACAGGAACAATCTCAGCTATTGCTAAAGGTGCTGGCATGATAAACCCCTCAATGGCCACCATGCTATGTTTTATTATCACTGATCTATCTGTTGAAAGAATCAGCCTGGCAAAGGCTTTAAAGGAAGCAGTTGACCTTACCTTTAACAGGATTACCATTGATGGCGCAACCTCAACAAATGATATGGTTATGATCATGGCAAACTCCCTTGCAGGAAATGATACAATAACATTAAAATCCAGATTTTACAAAGATTTCAAAAACTCCCTTATTTCTGTCACAGAAGAGCTTGCAAGGATGATTGTTAAAGACGGTGAAGGTGCAACGAAGAGTATAAAGGTTATTGTAAAGGGAGCGACTAGCAAAAAAGATGCAGAACTTGCAGCAAGGGCAGTAGCCAATTCCCTGCTTGTAAAAACAGCTCTCTATGGAAATGATGCAAACTGGGGAAGGATAATGGCAAGTTTGGGTGCATCAGGAGCAAAGGTCCTGGAAGAACGTATTGATATATATTTTAATCATCTTCAGATTGTAAAAAGGGGTCTGAGTGCAGGGAATGATTCTACCGCAAATGAACTACTTAAGACTTCAAAAGAGCTTAATATAATTATAGATCTCGGCGTCGGTCAGGAGGACTTCACGGTGCTGACCTGCGACCTTTCTGAAGATTATGTAAGAATAAACGCCACATACAGGACATAGTTTCAATTTATAAATGGAGGTTCTTTATTTAAAAAAAACTTCACGCATTCTTTCAGGCCATCTGTGGGTTTTTAAACAGGAAATAGATAGTTCAATAAAAAATTATAAACCAGGCTCTATTGTTGAGCTCAGGGACAGAAAAGAACAATTCCTGGGTATCGGTTATATCAATCCTTATTCTAATATTGCTGTACGGGTCCTCACAAGAAGAAAAGAAAAAATAAATTCTATTTTTTTTGAAAAAAGGATCAGGGAAGCCATTTCTTACAGAGAAAGATTTTTGCCTGATACAGAGTCATGCAGGCTAATATATAGCGAATCCGATCTCCTTTCAGGTCTTATAGTGGATAAGTACTCTGACTGGCTTGTTATCCAGAGTCTTACAGCAGGTATGGATAGGTTCCTTCCTCAGATAATCGAAATCCTTGATACCTTAATAAAACCTTCTACCATATTTGTTAAAAATGACGCTCCCTCAAGGGTTCTTGAGGGTCTTGAATTAAAAACAGAGTTTCTGAAAGGCACAGGAGAATCCTTTCCGGTGATTAGAGAAGGCCATATACTCTTAAAAATTGACCCTGTTCACGGTCAGAAGACAGGTTTTTTTCTTGACCAGAGAGAGAACAGATTAGCCCTTTCAGATTTTATAAAAGGAGGAAAGGGGCTTGATCTTTTCTGCTACACAGGTGCCTGGGGACTGCAGCTTGCAAAAAATGGAGCACATGTGCTCTTTATTGATGACTCGGAGAGAGCACTCTCACTGGCAAAGGAAAATGCAGAACTGAATGGGCTTTCTGAAAGATGCACTTTTCTAAAAGCTGATGTCTTTGACTTTCTCTCAAAACATTCTGATGAAAAATTTGATTTCATTGTTCTTGATCCGCCTGCCTTTGTTAAGACAAAGACAAAGATAGAAGAGGCCCTGAAGGGCTATAGATTTATCAACAGCACTTGTATGCGACTTCTTAAAAAAGATGGAATACTTGCAACATCCTCATGCTCCCATCATATATCAAGAGAACTCTTTTTTGACTTATTAAGACAAGCAGCAAGGGGTGCTGGAAGGACAATAAGATTGATTGAATTCCGCTCACAGGCAAAGGATCACCCGGTGCTACTCCATGTTCCTGAAACAGAATACCTCAAGTGTGCAATTCTTCAGGTTTTATAAGTCTTTGATTTTTAGCAATTTTTTAGACTTTCTAAAATTATAATTTGATATAATCTAAACTTAATGCTTGACAATTAGCTAAATTTCTGATATTAATATAATCAAACGCCTCGTTACCTCCCCTTAGGCTGCCTGTCCAATTCCCACGGACGGTAGCCTCTTTTTTATGATAAGGTTGATAAATTATACTTTCTTGTTCCCAGACCCAGTCTCTCAGCTTCCTCTATCTGAAGGATATAAGGTTTTTTATGAAGACCAAGGAGTATATCATCACCAGGCTTTATACCCATGTCCTCTGCAAGTGACTGCGGTAAAGGGGCTTTTCCGGTGATAAGGTCAAGGCTTGCCTGCTCAATTGCGACTATATCATCGGAAATAAGGATACCCTGATCCTGAATTACTGGCACCTCAGCAGCCGGCATGCAGTCACACTCAGGCTGAATCTCTGTAAGAAAATTAATATAAATAACCTTTCCGGGCTTGAAGGTGCTGAGAACTGCCATGGCAGCCTCTGCAAGAGACCTCATAAAAAGCTCATCATCTCCTGGAAGCATAAGTGCTCCCTCAGGACATACCCTTGTACACCTGCCACATCTCCAGCACCTTTCATCATCATAGGAGAATTCACCCTCTTTAAATTCAATACACTCAAGAGGACATATCTCCTCGCACTGAAGACAGAGCTCGCATTTCTCTTTATCCCATATAAGCATCCCCTCTCCTATGGTATGCATTGCACCCCTTCCGCATTTCCAGCCGCAGTGTCTGTGAGCACCACTCACAGCACCCATAGCGAGGTTTTTAATAGCACCTCCGAAACCTGCATTTATATGACCCTTAAAATGGCTGCAAACCACCATGGCAGGAACGTCATAAATTACAGAGGCAACAGCAATCTCTCCAAGTATCTCACCAGCCTTAACCATAATATTGTCATTTCCGTAAAGTCCGTCAGCAAGCACCACAGGTGCACCGCAGGAAAGATGATTTATTCCATTCTGGTTTGCCACCTCAAGATAATCAAGACCCTTTATCCTCACAGTGTCAGTTATAAAAGGCTTTGCACCGATACTCTTCAGGCCCTCTACTACCTTTCTCAGAAAAACAGGTCTTACTATTCTGTGAGCTCCGTCAGAACCAAAATGGGTTTTTATGGCAACCCATTCACCCTTTTCAAAGTAATTATTGAGATTTATCTCTTTAAGAAGTCTTTCAAGTTTACCGGGAAGGCTTTCTGAATATTTCCATTTCTTAACCCTTGCAGAAGCAAAATAAACATTAGCGACCTTTTCAGCCATTTTTTTCCCCCGAAAGTTTATTGTAAATAATCCCGATTAAGAAACCGCTAACAAGACCATCAACGAAACCATAGATAAGCCCGAGAAAACTTCCAAGAGGACTTATTCTGTAACCAGGATATATAGAACCTGCAAGCACTTCAAGAAAAAGCTTTCCATATCCGGTGTAATAGGAAAGCCAGGTAGTAATGAATAGAGATAATCCCCATACAATACCTATACTCATTCCAATATAAAGAGGTCTAAGTTTCATGACAGCCTCCAGATGTAAGGGTTTTATGTATATTATTCTGTTCCATCTCCCTTTTTGAGAGATTAAAATAACCTATTCTAAGCTGTGGAAATTGCATCCTGAGACTTTCTATTAAATTCTTTATTCCCATAGCATGGCCTGAAGGTCTCTTAATATGTTTCATATATAAATAGGGATCTATAGAAAGATTTCTCATCTGTATAAGGTCAATTCCGGTTTCACCAATTAATCTTATGAGCCCATTGACCTCCTCATCTCTGTCAGTGTAACCAGGAAATACAAGAAGGTTTATGCTCGTGAAAAGTCCGGCTTTCTTTGAAACCCTCAGAGACTCGATTACATCTTTGAATGTATACCCTTTTGGTCTGTAATAGGCATTGTATCTATCCTCTATTGTTGAATTAAGGCTTATCCTTATACTCTGGAGTCCTGCATCAGCAAGTCTTTTTATCTTTTCAGGAGAATATCCATTAGTATTTAGATTTATTATCCCTTCCTCTGTCTCCTTTCTTATCAATCTTATTGCCTCCTCTATTATATCAGCCTGTAGCAATGGCTCTCCCTCACACCCCTGTCCGAAACTAACAATTGCATCTTCTCCATATTTAAGGTGTGGTACACATATATCCCTTATCTCTTCAGGTGATGGAACGAATTTTATCCTCTCCTGAGATGCACAGCATTCACCTTCCTGATGGGAAAGACAGCCTATGCATCTGGCATTACAGCCTGGTGAGGTCGGAACCGGCGCCTCCCATCTCTGAAAGAATACATTCTTTGCTGCAAAGCAATGATACTCTAAAGCACATCTTTTAAGATGCCTGAGGAGTCTGTTATCCTTATATTCAGAAAGTCTCTTTTGTATAAGGGGCAGAAGTTTTCTGTCGTCATGAAGCATTGGATCGGCCTTTCTGTGCCAGGCTACCTTCACTGCAGCAGCATGAAACCTTCCTCTGTACCAGGCAATTGCAGTATAGGACCAGAGGGGAAGGACAGTAGATTTTCTCTGTTCATAGGCAGGTAACATAGTCCTTGTATAACCCGGAGGGAGAAAGGCAGCAACTGCCATAACACCCTCAATGCTTACGAGCCGTTTATCTCTGTAGGCAACAGGAACTGAATCAGGTATATAGAAAAATTTTGTACCCTCTGGAACAGGTATAAGGTCTGAAGGCTCAAGAGGCAAAAAATATCCTCCTGACATTCCTGCAGCCCTATAATCCTCTATTTCGTATATATTTCCCCTGGAGCCTGTAATTACAGGAAGTGGATAGTCTTTACTGCTCTTTAAGGCTCCTGTCATAGAGTTCCTTACTTGATAGATTATAATGTTCAGCAACTGTCTTTACAGCCTCTTTTCTTCCCATACCCTGTTTCATTAGCACCTTAACCTCTTCAAGAGCCTCTTCAAAAGAAGAAAGAATTTTACCACTTCCCTCAAGGACTATCACATATTCACCAGCAACTACAGATTCAAGAAGTTTTGAATAAACCTCCTGAATACTACCCCTGAATACCTGTTCATGAATCTTTGTTAATTCTTTGAAAATAGCGACCCTTCTTTCTCCACCAAAGACCTCCAGAAAATCCTCTACTGTCTCCAGAAGCCTGTGTGGTGCTTCATAAAATACCAGTGTTCTTCTTTCAAATTTAAGCAATTCAAGTTTCCTGATTCTTTCTGCCCTTCTGGGAGGGAGAAAACCACAGAAAGTAAACTCCTCTGTAGGAAGTCCTGAGATACTCAGGGCTGCTATAAGGGCAGAAGCTCCAGGAACAGGTACAACAGTAAGACCTTCATCTATTGCCCTTCCAATAAGCACAGCACCGGGGTCTGATATACCCGGAGTACCAGCATCAGATATGAGGGCAACAGATCTTCCCTGCTTGAGAAGGTTAATTATCTCATCTGAACGAACCTTCTCCCTTTCACTCCAGTAACTGAGAAGAGGCTTTTCTATATCATAATGATTCAGAAGCTTTAAAGAATGCCTCGTATCCTCAGCAGCGATAAAATCAACATCTTTTAGAACCCTGAGAGCCCTCAGAGTAATGTCTTCAAGATTTCCTATTGGTGTAGCAACTATGTAAAGGACACCAGGCATTATTTCTTTGTAAAGGAATCCCTGAATCTCGTTAGCCACATTATATGGCTCTTTTCTTCATTTATTATCTCATCAACAATCTCCTTTTCTTTCACTGCATCCCTGATACCATGGAAATAAAGCAGTGTCTCCTTTTCAAAACCTATTGCAAATTTCACAGCATCTTCAACGGTCTTTATATTAGCCATTGATGGAAGAGATTTATTCTTTCCAAGGAAGAACTCTGACTCCACTATAGCTCTCATATAGGCAGAAATATCTTCCCATCCCTCGGGTTCTGAATCTCCAGTGATCTCAAGCAGCTCTCTAAATGTCTTTTCGTGTCTTAATTCTTTTTCAGCAAGGATATCAAAAAGCTTCCTGAGCTCTTCCTGGTCCTTGAATCTCTGGGACATCTGAGTGTAAAAGTCATAACCAAGTTTTTCTGTCTGGACTGCCTGTTCAATAACCTCATGGACTGTAAATGCCATGGTAACCTCCTATCAATAGAAATTATTGTCCTGATTGCTCAGGAATGAATGCCTTTCTCAATCTTTTATCAATCTTTATAATCTCCTCCGGATTATCACCGCTAAGCTCCCAGGAATATCTTCCCTGTATATCTCTCTTCAGTTTTATTTTAACAGGTTTTTCAGGCCTGACCTGCTGGACCTGAGGAAGGGTTTCAATCCTTAATTCCCTGTCTGACTCTTTCACCTGCTCTTCCGAGCATCCTGAGAAAATGAGAAATAGAGAAATAATGATAAAAATATTCTTCATCAGAAACTCCTATATGCGTTGGTTATTGGGAATCGCCTGTCTTTTCCCAGGGCACGGCGGGTTATCTTTATACCAGGAGGAGATTGTCTTCGTTTGTATTCACTCCTGTCAACCATTCTTATAATATTCTTAACGCATTCTTCAGAACATCCTGCCACTATTATCTCATCAAAGCTCCTGTCCTCTTCTATATAAGCCTTGAGTACAGGGTCAAGCAAATCATAGGGTGGTAGGGTATCAGTATCCTTCTGACCGGGTCTCAATTCCGCTGATGGCGGTTTTATAAAAACCCTCTCAGGTATTACAGGGGATTTTGAGTTTCTCCACCTTGCAAGCCTGTACACCATAGTTTTGGGTACATCCTTTATTACCGCAAAACCACCAGCCATATCACCGTAAAGTGTTGCATAACCAACACTGAGCTCTGATTTATTCCCTGTGGTGAGAACCAGATGACCGAATTTATTAGAAAGGGCCATCAGCAGGTTACCCCTTATCCGGGCCTGGATGTTTTCTTCTGTTACATCCTCTGGAAGATCCTTGAAAATAGATCTTAATTCAGCAATATAAGATCCAAAGATATCTGTAATGGAAAGCTCTATAAGCTTTATATCAAGATTCCTCACAAGCTCCTCAACATCCTCCCTGCTTTCAGAGGATGTATATTGAGAAGGCATGAAAACACCTGTGACCCTTTCCTTTCCGAGGGCGTCAACAGCAATGGCTGCTACAAGGGAAGAATCTATTCCTCCGCTCAGACCTATTAAAACGCCTTTAAATCCATTCTTGTTTACATAGTCAGCTGTGCCAAGAATAAGGGCTCTGTATATCTCTTCTTCCTCATCAAGCAAGGCTGGAAGTGATGGGACCTCCCTGAGCTTTTCTCTAAAAGGTATTTCTCTTTCAATCCTTATAAGCTCAATCCTGTTTTCCTTAAGTCCAGCAACAGCCTGCCTTCTCCTAATATCCTTCAGCCGTCTTGTAAAGACAGATTCCACATTAAGATCAACCACAAGCAGTACCTCTTCAAACTGGGCTGCCCTTGCAATAACCTTACCCGTCTCATCAATAACCATGCTACCACCATCAAAAACAAGCTCATCCTGACCACCAACTGCATTTACATAGCACACCACTGCTGAATTATCCAGAGCCCTTGTAGAAAGCATCCTTTCCCTTTCAATTATTTTTCTCCTGTGATAGGGTGAGGCATTGATATTAATAAGCAACTCAGCACCGTGCAGCGCCTGAATTGTTGGAGGTCCATCAGGATACCAGATGTCTTCACAGATACTCACTCCAAAGACTATATCACCCACCCTGTAAACCGGCCTTCTCGAACCAGTCTGGAAATACCTGAACTCATCAAAGACTCCGTAATTGGGAAGATAATTTTTGTGATAAACATCAACAAGTCTTCTGTTATGGATTATTGCCGCTGCATTGTATATATCATCTGATCTGTTTACGAATCCAACTACAGCAATAATATCACCTGTAGATGAAACTATCTCATAAAGTGCTTCCATATTATCTTTTATAAACTGCGGTTTTAAAAGAAGATCCTCAGGAGGATAACCTGTAATAGACAGCTCGGGAAAGGCAACGATATCAGCACCTCTTTCAACAGCTTTATTAATGTAAGCCTTTATCTTTCTGACATTTCCTTCAAGGTCACCAACCGTAGTATTTATCTGCGCAAGAGCTATTCTAACTATCTTCATAATGGTTATTATACCAGAAAAAAAGATGGGCATGACTTTTATAAAAAAGTTAAGAGACTTTCTGAATATTAAGTTTTTTGTCTCGCTCTTGAGACCTTGAGAACAGATCATCTTAGATTCAGAGAAAAATGGAATGACTGTCTAAAGTCTTTACAGAGCTACAGAATTTATTATTCAATTGATAATAGCCTCATTCACAATGGAAATGAATTTTGAGGTGTGATTAATGAACCAGATAAGAATAAAAAAAATTTCAATACCCCTGAATATTAAGCAATTTCACTAAGTTTCCCGGAGCTCATATGAAATCTTTTTGAAGCATGTCGCGCCAGTTCACTGCTGTGTGTTACAAGAATAAAGGTTATGCCCTTTTCCGTGTTAAATCTCTCAAATAATGTCATCACCTCCTTTTCTGTCTCCTCATCAAGGTCACCTGTTGGTTCATCGGCAAGTACAAGCTCCGGGTCATTTATAAAAGCCCTTGCTATGGCAACCCTTCTCTGCTGGCCACCTGAAAGCTGTGATGGATAGGCATTCATTTTGTCCTTTAGCCCAACAAGTGCTAATAGGTCCTTTGCCTTTGAAACAAGACCTGTTCTTCGTTCCTTTAAAAATATTGCAGGAAGCAGTACATTCTCAAGGCTTGTAAGTGTGGGTATTAAACTTGAAAACTGATATACAAAGCTGACCTTTTTATTTCTGTATTCTGAAAGTTCATCATCACTTAGATTAAGTATTTCTATTCCATCAATAACAATGCTTCCTGAATCAGGTTTTGTTAATCCTCCGATGAGACTCAAGAGTGTGGTCTTTCCACTTCCTGAATGACCAACAATAGATGCAAACTCTCCTTTCTTTATATTAAATGTCACATTATCAACTGCCTTTATCTCTTCAGAGCCAATGAAATAATGTTTTGAAAGATTCTTTACATCAATAAACATGCTTAAATCTCATCACAGCTGAAAGCATGGTATACATAATATTCTACCTTCCTTAAGTCTTGCCTTTGGCTCAGCAACCTTTTCTCCACAGACCTCACACCTTACACTCCTGTATATTTTTGCCTCCTTTGGAAGTTCAATTTTTACCTTTGTCAACTTCATTATCTCTTCATCAGTAGCATCTAGTATTGCTGCTAGCTTCTTTGCCTTTCTTGAGTGGACTATTTTGAGTACATCCTCTGAACGATCTCCCTCTGAATACCTCCTCCATGCTTCCCTCTCCTCGGCTGACTCCTCGGGCGGTATGTAATCAATTGATATCCTCACACCCTCACCAGATGGTCTCTTTACAATAGTATAAACCTGTTTTCCATAATCATTAAATATTAGATTTCCCTTTCCAAAGGTGCATCCTGTAATAACCTGTATTGCATCAACTGCACAGGAATCATTCTCCACAATGGCAACAATCTCCTCATCAGAAGAGCCCTGCTCAAGACCAAGTTCCTTTAAGGCCCTCAAGCCAACCCTGTAACCAAGGGCAAGGCCAGGACAGCTGTGACCGTGAAATTTCACCACATCATCATAGGATTTCATTGAATCCTCCCAAAAGGATATAGCTACTCATCAATATCACTTTTGAGAAATATACCAAGAAGGTTAAGGATCTGTCAATTTATCAATAGCCTTAATTGCCTATAGAAATCTATGATATTCACTTACAACACTAAAGGGGTGTGAATGTAAATTAGCTAAGTGAGTTTTAAAAAAAGATTATTTCGGTCGGTGCTTAAAACTTCAGTGATATTTCAGGATACAAAGGTCTTCTAACATTAATCAAATCTCTCATTTCAAAAAATCAAGGAGTGAACCTGAAAGGATTCTTGATGATGCAAGTCTCAGTGCCTCAAGGGCTGTTTCTGCCTTTTTTATCTCCACTGCAACCTCTGTAAGGTTGGCATCTTCTGTAATTGAAAGATTATTTTTTATATTATTCAAAAGGTTCTTTACCCTCTCTGTCTCCTGTGATAAAAAGACCTGCCTTGTAGCATTTTCAGATTGCTTCTCAAGGATCTGAACCCTTGCGTCATCTATCAGAAAGGAGAGAACCTCTATTCTGTGCATTGCCTTAGCTTCACTTATTGATGAACCATCAATGTCCTCATACCTCCAGGCATAACTCAGGACATTTGCCATGTCCATTATATTTGTTACTGTGAATATGTCATGTTCGGGATCTCCGGTTACTCCTATTTCAATTGTAATTGTGTTGACACCGCTTACGGGGTCAAGGCTCTCAACATAATTTACCGGAGTTCCGTCAGAAAGCCTGGCCGGATTCATCCCTCTCAGGGTGGTGCTGAAGACCTTTGAACCAGGTATATTTACAGATAGATAGGAATCATTACTCAAAGGAATATTTAACTCACCAGAGTCTCCCTGATATTCATATCTTCGGGTTGCAGGATTATACACAAAGGACTCCTTAGAGGTTTTGAAACCAGAAAAAATATACCTTTCGGATAATCTGCTATTTGACAACTGTAGCAGGTAATCCCTCAACATCGCAGCCTGTCGTGAATTAAACTCCCTGTCCTGAGGATCTGATGGATTGATTCCTGAAGAAGTGAGTTTCCTGAGTTTTACAAGAGTGTCTGCTGCTGAGCTGAGTATCCTGTCAGTGAACTTGAACTGGAGGTCTCCTGATGTACTGTTTCTTATTAGCTGCTCTAAAAAAGATATACTGACCCGGTAATCAATTGCTCTTGATGAGCCTGTAATGTCATCAGAAGGTTTAAGAATCTTTTTCCCGGTTGCAAGTTCCTCATTTCTCCTCGAAAGCTCTTCAAGAGAGCTCTGGAGTCCTTTCCTTAACTGCTCATAAATCATCAGTGAGGTGATCCTCATGTTATCCTCATAGATTTATTATTGTTTCAAGGAGTTCATCAGCCACTTTTATCACCTTTGCTCCGGCCTCAAAAGCCCTCTGAAACTTTATAAGGTTCACTGCCTCCTCATCAAGGGATACACCTGAAAGGGCTTCTCTCTGCTTAATTATCTCATCCATAAGATTCTGTTCAAACCTCATACTGTCCTGAGCTGTTCTGCTCAAAGTTGCAGTTGTGCTAACGAGCTCTCTGTAGTAATCAATGAATGTGGCTCCACCAAGGGATGAAAGGGGTGTCTGGAAGATATTGAGAATGTACAGGCCGTTAATATTATCAGAGGGAAGGGACGAGGAAGAAGACGAGACAGCAATCTTCAGGGCATCCACAGTTATCTTTGCATCTGTCAAAATATTCTTCAAAGGACTTATTACTATCCTTTCATCGTGGAGCACTGCTCCTGAGATTGAGATATCTATACCTTCAAAGCTTATTGTATTGCCGGACACATAAGGACCACTTGTTATAAGAGAACCAGTCTGAAGAGAACGGACATAATAATTAGTAGAGTCAAAGCTTATCTCGTATTCATCAAGCGTAAGCTGTGTTATATCAGATATATTAGCAGTGGCTGCAGCATTCTTTGTGTAATTGTCAATATGCAGGCTTAATGGTGTAAAGAAGTTATTTCCCGTGCTACCATCAAGTCCATAACCCTGCCTGTGCTGTAGGTTTATCTCCTTTATTATTGACGCAATAAGCCTTCTAAAACCAGATAACTGATACCTCTCAATATCTGACCTTGATGAAAGGAGTCCTCCAAGTTCTCCGGATATTATGGTCTCTGTAATGTCCTGTCCTGATACATAAATCCTTCTTTTACCATCAGTACTTATTGCAGATGAAATTCGGTAAGCCTTCTCCCTCTCTACAAGAGGGAATGTACCATGGGTAACTGTTATGGAGCCATTGTCTTCCTCATAATAGCTTACGTTAATCAATCCTGAAAGCTCTCTTAATAATCCCTCTCTCTGATCTCTAAGATCATTTGCCCTGTGAGAAAGACCTGACTCTACCTGAAGAATCTTGCCATTCAATTCCCCTATTTTTGAAATAAGGCTGTTTATCCTATCTATAGAAACTCCGATTGATACCTCTATTTCCTTCAGTATATCCTTAACAGAACCCTCCATCTCCTTTGCCACATTCAAAAAGGTCTGTGCCTTGGAGATTAAAAGGTTCCTGGCAGGAAGGGATTCAGGAGATGTGACTACCTCCTGCCAGGCATTAAAAAACTCCTGGAGGGCACCAGAGAGTCCTAAATTCTTTATATCATTAAATGTTGTTTCTATTCTTGACATGGTATTACTCAGGATTCTTGACATGCCCAGTCTCTGTTCCTGAATAAAAAGCTGATTGTATATAAATCTATCAAAATGTCTTTTTATACCGGCTACCCTGACACCCCTACCCAGAAATCCTCCATCTGTGAAAACAGGACTGGATGTCTCAAGGATGATCTCCTGTCTGTTAAAACCGGGAGTGTTTAAATTTGCTATATTATGACCTGTAACATAAAGGCCGAGCTGACTGGAAAAGAGCGCTGATTTTCCTATGTCAAACAATCCGAAGATAGACATCCTACGCCTCCCTGCTAAAGTCCCTCTCTACTCTCACACCAAAGGAATCAAGTAGGGATGAAGCACCTCTTATATAGTTTAGGGTGCGTTCAATCAGAACTCTGTTAAAATCATTCAGTTCAGATATGGCCTGCGTGAGGGAGAGCAGTCCTGACCTTAATCTCAAAAATTCCTCATCACCTGTAATTTCATAAAGCTTTCTAAGGTTCAATTCCTTTTCTGTTTTGATCTTCTCTTTAAGCCTTCTCAGTAGCCTTATCCTTTCTTCCTCAAGAAGTCTCAGTCTCATCACCATGAGGTCTTTCTCTTTTGCGAGCCCCTCAATCTCAGAGGATCTGAGGTCAGTAAGACAGATCCTCTCTTTCTGGAGTATCTCTTTAAGTGCATGATAACCGAGAACCTGCTGTCTCAGGATATCCTTTATAAGTTCAAGTTCGCTCATAGCTCCCTTAATATCTTCTCTGCAAGCTTTATTGAATCAACCATGTATTTACCGCTCTTTATTGCCTCCCTCAATTCATCAATCTTCTGCTGTCTTATCTCTGGAAGGCTCTTGAGTTCTTCCATCAACCTGGCTGCCTCTTTTGCCCTTTCCGAGATATCAACTCTGTCGTTTCTCAGTGATTGGGAAACTTCTTTTTTCTGGATATTGATAGTCTGTTGCTCTGAGATCTTTTTTAGTTCCTGACCTGATACCTGTGAATTTAAAGGCCTTTCTCCGTGAATCTTCATTAAAATACCTCCTTTTTGAACAGGTCTTTTGTTTTATTAATCGGCATCAGGCCACCCTGTCTTTAATTTTAAAAAACCTTTCAGGATCAATGGGTTTATCATCAAGAAAGACCTCAAAATGAAGATGGGCGCCGGTAGAAAGTCCTGAACTTCCAACCTCTGCAATAATGTCACCTGCTTTAACCCTATCACCTTCTTTAACCATATTTTTTCTGTTATGAGCGTATCTTGTTAGAATTCCATCTCCATGATCTATAACAACAAGGTTTCCGTAGCCGTCCGTATATCCGCTGAAGATAACTTTGCCATCCCTGACAGCCCTTACAGGAGAACCATAAGGAGCAGCAATGTCGATCCCTTTATGAAGGCTCCATTTACCTGTTAAAGGATGAAGCCTTTCGCCAAATTTAGAGGTCACAGCTCCATCTGCCGGCAGAACAGGATTTGAGTTTAAGTCCAATCCCGTGGATAATAGAGGAGAATTTAGAAGCTGTCTCTCTATTACCTTCTGAAGACCGGTACCCCTTTCAGCAAGTAATTTTGATAGCTCAAGGTCAAAGAGAGAAGTGTATACATCCTTCTGAAGAGAGTCCTGAGAACCTACAGTCCTTCTCATTATCTTGAGGAGCTCATAGAGAAAAAGTGACTCAAGCTCCTTAGAAACTTCTCTTATATTTCTTCTCCCTTCCTGTGGCTCTAAGGATCTGCCGGTCTGGTGCTCTATTAAATGATTTATCCTCATATTAAACTCACATTATCTCAATCTCGGCTCTAAGTGCACCTGCACTTTTAAGGGCCTGAAGTATTGCTATCAGGTCTCTTGGTGTTACTCCTAGGGCATTTAGAGCCCTTATGATCTCACCAAGTGTTGCTCCAGATACTTCCACAAGTGATGCCTTCTCTTCCTCTACCTTCACTTCTTTTTCAGGAACGACAACTGTTTCTGCGCTTTCGGGTGCAAGAGGAGGTGGCTGGGAAACCCTGTATGTAGTCTTTATCTCTATGGTTAGATTTCCATGGGCAATTGCAACAGGTGCGAGCTTCACATTCTCACCAATCACAACAGTGCCTGTTCTCTCATTTATAACGACCTTTGCTGAATTGTCAACCCTTATATCTATGCCTTCTATAAGTGAGAGGAATTCCACAGGCCTTTCTCTGTATTGCTCCGGAAATCTTATTTTTACAGATGTTGAATCCTGAGCAATTGCTGTCTCATTACCGAAGAATTCGTTTATCTTATTAGCAATCTCATAGGCTGTTGAAAAATCAGGTCTCAGTAAAAAGAGCCTTATATTTCCGTCAGCTGAGAGTGTAAAGTCTGGCTCTCTTTCTATTATCACTCCTTCAGGGATCTTTCCCGCTGTCGGGTGGTTTTTCTGAACCCTTGTACCACCGCCTCCACCTGTAAAACCTCCGATGGAGACAGGGCCCTGGGCAAGGCCATAGACCTTGCCATCAGGACCTCTCAAGGGGGTGAGTAGGAGGGTTCCACCCTGGAGACTCTTTGCATCTCCAATGGTGGAGACGAGGGCATCCACCCTCATCCCTGGTTTTGGGAAGGGTGGCAAGAGGGCTGTAACAATAACCGCTGCTGTATTCTTCGCCTTTATGTCAGAAGGTCTTACTGTAATACCCATCCTCTGGAGCATATTCGCAATGGCCTGCATAGTGGCAATACCCTTGTCACCACTGCCATCAAGACCAACTACAAGCCCATAACCTATTAGCTGGTTCTCCCTGTATCCTTCAAACCTTGCTATATCCTTTATACGTTCAGCATGTAAAAGAGGAGGATTAAGGACCAAGGTTAAGAGTAGTAAGAAGATTGAAGTCCTTATCCTTAATAATTTTTCCCTTAAGTCTTTAATGCTTAAAATGGCCATATCTTATCCAGTATCCTTACAAGCCATCCTGGTTTCTGCTTATCCTGAAGCACACCTTTACCGACAAAGTATATCTCTGTATCCGTAAGTCTTGTGCTCAGGATTGTATTATCCACTGCTATATCATCAGGTCTTGCCATTCCCTTAAGAATGAAAATCTGTTTTTCATTATTTATTACAATCTCCTTCCTTGCCTCAAGTATCAGATTTCCATTCGGCATGACCTCAACAACCTTTGCGGTGATTGTGCCTATGAGTCTGCCCTGTCTGTTTGTCTCACCGCTACCCTTGAAATCATCCTTCATTCCACCTTTGACAGATGGGCTGAAGGTATATCCCTGACCGTAAAAATTCCTTAAATTAAGGTTAAGAGGAGCACCAAAAAACTCATCAACTCCAGCCTCAAGGCTTGAATCCCTCTTTGTAGATGTATCTGCCTTTCCTGAACCGGCTATGTTCTCCATCACCTTAATGGTCACTATATCATTGAGTCTTCTTGCCTTCAGATCTTCAAAAAGTGCACCTCCGTCTGTCCAGAGGGAGTTTCTTGTTTTCTCTATTGCTGACTCTTCTTTATTAACATATTTTGGCGGAGGAGGCGGCAGGCTGGGCGTGGCACAGCTACAGATTATCAGCGCAGTAAAACAATAGAGCAAAAGCGAATTTTTTATTGTTTTTTTAATTTTAAATCCTGAATATTCCGACCTGTATCCTCTATCATGCCCAAACTGTCTGATGACTCTATCTCTCATCTAAAACTCCACCCTCATTGTATTCTCATCGATAAGGATACCTGATACTGTCTTCTTTGTCAGGAGATTAATTGCCCTGGCATATCCGCCTACAACAGCATTTTCTCTTAATTCTCCTGGCACCGAGATTCTGAAGTTAAGGGATTCAGCAATTATTAATATCTTCTTACCCCTTTTAATAGAATCCTTCCCTGCAAGCATTCCATCTGTAATTATGACTCCCGGTGCCAGGTTTCTGTTGACGATTTTGCCTGTAATATCATGGGGCTCTTGGAAGGCTCCCTGAGGTATTCTCCTTAGGTCAGCAAGCCTTGATGTTAAATCCTCTTCAGTAACAGGAAATCCTCTCTTCAATGGTCTTCTGCTCACAACTACCTTTCTGAGCAGGGTTATCCTTGCATTAGCCCTTATACTTTTTCCGTCAGCCATCTTTATATTAAAGATTGTTAGACCCTGAGGAGTCTCTTCTATTTTTATATCAACTGCCTGACTGGTTAAAGGAGCCGAAAACCTCAGGTTCTCTATTTTCACATCATCACAGTTATAATACTTTATGAGAGCCTCCCTCAATATTTCCTCTACTCCTTCACTGCCGAAGGACAAGGTGTAGGAGAGGATAAGGAATGATATCACTATCAAGGGATATCTCATCTCTACCTCTTAAGATTATTCACTGCCTGCAACATCTCATCTGAGGCCTGGACTGCCTTTGAATTTATCTCATAGGCCCTCTGGCTTATAATCATATTCACCATCTCTTCTACAATATTTACATTGCTCATCTCAAGAAATCCCTGAGCAATTGTTCCCATACCCTCCGAACCCGGAATGCCTGTAATTGCCTCTCCTGATGATGCCGTTGGTATAAAAAGATTCTTTCCCACTGGCATGAGACCGGCAGGATTTGTGAATTTTGCTATCTCTATCTGGCCGATCTCTACTGGTGTAGCACCTCCAGACTGAAGCACTGTAATCTTTCCATCAGAACCTATTGTGATACTTATAGTATCAGCAGGTACTGTGATAGCTGGCTCAAGAGGATATCCTTCAGAATTTACTATTCTTCCCTCGCTGTCAAGCTTAAAGGCACCAGCCCTTGTATATGCTATTGTCCCATCGGGCATTACTATCTGGAAAAAACCATCTCCCTCTATAACCATATCAAGGCTGTTACCTGTCTGGATAAAATCTCCCTGCGTGAATATCTTCTGAACAGCTACCGGCCTTACACCAAGTCCTATCATTATGCCTGATGGTATCTGGAGTCCTTCTGCAGAGGTGGCACCCGGAGATTTTATGGTCTGATACATAAGGTCTTGAAAGTCTGCCCTGCTCTTCTTGAAACCCACTGTATTTGCATTTGCAAGATTATTTGCTATTACATCAAGATTAAGCCTCTGTGCCTCCATACCTGATGCTGATATAAAAAGGGACCTCAACATAATTACCTCCTTTTCAGAATTTTATATCCTTGCCATTTCATTGTTTATCTTCCCAGCTGCCTCATCAAGGGTCTGTATTGCCTTCTGGAAGGTCTCAAACTCCCTCATTGTTGAAATAAGTTTTACCATCTCTCTGACTATCTCTACATTTGAGCCTTCTATATATCCCTGAAGGATTCTTGATGAAGAGGCTCTTCCAGAAGTATTATTCACTGTCTCGTATAAACCTTCACCAGCTCTCTTTAATGCGCTGGGGTCATCGAAATCAACGATCTTAAGTTTATCAATCATGTTCCCATCAACGTATATACTTCCATCTTCTTTAATCTCTACCTCTCCCTCAGATATCCGGACTGGACCGTTATTCCCCATAACTTTCCTGCCAGTGGAGGTTACAAGATAACCTTCATCTGTCTTTCTGAGGTCTCCCCTTCTCGTATAAAAACCTCCCTCAAGGCTAAGAAAACCCTTTCCCTCAATTGCTATATCGAGAATCTTTCCCGTATTAATAAAAACTCCTGGTGTAAACTGGACAGACATATTGCTAAGATAGGTCATTATCCTTGAATCATCCTGTTCTTTACTTATGAGATAATCTCTGAAGGAAATATTTGCAGATTTATAACCCGGGGTATCAGAATTTGCAATGTTCTCTGAAAGAAGCTCAAGCTCCCTCTGTTTCATCAATGCTCCTGAAAGGGCTATATAAATTCCTTTATGCATGCCAAATGATTTAGCAAATCTGATGCCAGAGAAAAAAAATTATTATTTGTTGAAAAATAAAAAAATTTTTTTTAAAAAAGAACTGAAGTTTTAAAACTGTCGGGAATCTGACAGGAAATTTTTTCCCTGAGGATAATTTTTGCACAGTCTTAGCACAAGCTCAACCTCCCCTGAGGGGATTTTGAGGCTCGAGGCAATATCGTCAATCTTCAAACCCTTTCTGTAGAGAGAGATGATCTCCTCCTTTCTAATATCCCTCTGGTGAAGCTCCTCAGCCTTCTGAATTAATACCTTCAGGGCATCAATCTTCTGCTCAACTTTTTTTTCAATTGTTTTAAGTTCACTGATCTTTCTGTCAATTCTTTTGATCACAAGCTCACCTATCTCTCTGAGCTCTCTTGACTCACTGGTTCGATCACCTATTTTTAAAAATCTCTTTAACATAAAATACCTCCTGCCCTGATTTAATATTTCAGGAACTTTTTAAAGAAAAAGCGCATTCTCTTAATAATGACTCCCCTTTTAATAGTTCAATTTAAAAATCTACCATCCGGAAGTCGCCTCAGACCTTTATATCCACCTTTCCTTCTTTTGCTTTTGCCTGAAAGGCATCCGGTCTCTTCTTCTGCTTCTTTTTCTGCTGTGTCTCCTGTCTCTGTGTGGCACTTCCTGATGGATTTATTGATTCCACCTTCATAGCTCACTCCAGAAAAAATAACTTCTCTTTAAGATAGATATTCTTGAATTCCTCTTCAATCTTTTTATATTCATCCGGTGCAATAAAAAGGGATCTGATTTTCTCTTCCTCTTTAAGGTCTATATCCTGCATAGGTCCCCTGTAACCTACCCCGAGTTTCAGGCAGAGGGTATCTGCAAGACTTATTATTCTGCAGAGTTCGTCTTTGTAGGGATCATCACCCTGTTGTGAATCACAGCTGTGATGGTCCCTTATAACCTCACAGAGAAGCGACGGAAATCCCCATTTTTCGGCAAGGATAGAGCCTGCGTCCGAATGGCTGAAAGCAAAATATTCTCTCTCCACAGAACTGAAGGTGACTCTGTCATCATAAACCCTCTCCATAAGGAGCATGAATCTCTCGGGCTGGGCATTGTTCATCAGCGCCTTGCCAACATCATGAAGAAGCCCGGCAACTGATGCCTCCTCCATCTTTATATTTCTTTTTCTCCTTGCAATTAATGATGCCGCAACAGAAACACCAAGGCTGTGCTCCCAGAGTTTCTGTTCAATAATGCCAAACCTCTTATAGACCTCCTTTGTTGCTGCTGCAAGGACAAGACTTCTTAATGTATTAAATCCCATTATTGCAACTGCCTCTGATACAGTATCAACACTATGTCTCAATCCATAATAGGCTGAATTGGCGATCTTCAAAACCCTTGATGTGAGTGCCTGGTCTGCAAGGATTGCCCTCTGAATCTCATCAAGTCTGGTACCGGGTGCATCAATTAACCTTACAACCTTTAATGCCACATGGGGCACAGCAGGTATATCGCAGGTTGAAAGGATCAGTCTCTTAAGGTCATCATTCAACATGGCTTTTCTCTAGCTCCCTGAGAAGTCTGCTAACATCTTCAAAATTAAAAGGCTTGAAGAGTATCTTCATACCCCTTTTCTCTATTAGTTCTTTTATAGATTTATCAAGCAGGGTGCCTGTAAGAAGCACAAAACGATTTTTCAGCTCAGGTCTTAATTCGACAGCCTTCTCATAAACCTCAAAGCCATCAAGGCCAGGCATCTTGAGATCACAGAAAATAGCCCAGTATTCTCTCTCAGTTATATATTTCAAGGCCTCCGTACCATCCTGAAGAGCAGTCACAGAATAGCCAAGTTCTGAAAGCACAATACTCAGTATATCAGATATAAACTCTTCATCATCAATTACAAGAATCTCTTTCAAGCCAGCCCCCATCCCTCTTTTTTTCATTATATCACAATAAATGAGAGCTATTTCATCCATTATGCTTCCTCCATAAAAGAACTTCTCAGTCTCATTATTGCCTGGTTATGAAGTTGCGAAACTCTTCCTTCCGTGATTCCAAGAATAGAGGCAATCTCCTTCATGGTAAGCTCATCCCAGTAATAAAGGGAAAGGACAAGTCTTTCTTTTTCTGGAAGTTTATTTATTAAGGAGGCTATCCTCTCCTTCAATCTTTTTTCTTCAAAAAGGGTTTCCGGCGTCTTCATATTTCTATCAGGTATGGACTCATGTAAAGAAAGCTCATCATCATATCTGTGATCAATATACTCGTCCATCCTGAGGGTATGGGATTTAGCTGTCTCGCTGAGGATACTGTAGTATTGCTCTATGGATATATTAAGTCCCTCAGCTATCTCTTCTGCCTCCGGAGCCCTTCCAAGCTTTATCTCCAGCTCCCTGTGCATATCCCTGATCGCACAAAGTTTTTCTCTTAAAGATCTTGATAGCTGACTGTTTGCCCTGAGCTCATCAATCATTGCACCCCTGATCCTCTGTTTCACAAAGGAATCAAGATTTCCGAGTTCTTCCCTGTATCTGTCGAGGGATTCAAGGAGACCTGCTATCCCTGCACTCATGAGGTCTTCGGTTGTTAACTGGGGTGGAAGTCTCCAGCTTAATCGCAATGCCGTATATTTTATAAAGGGTAAGAAGGACCTGATTATTTCTTCCCTTCTGGATTCCTCAAGATTAGTTTTTTCAGTCCTTTCTTTCTCTTCTAATAAAATGTCAATCCTTTTCATCTCTCTTCCACCGTACAGAGTGATTTTTCCCTCAAACCACCGATAAGATTTCTTATAAAAAACTGAAGACCTCCCTTTATCCGTACCTCTTCTTCAAGAAGCTTCTCTGCTATCTCCATAACAGCCTTTGTTGCTGGAGAACCTGGATAGAGATCTGCAAAGGAACGCTGCACCATCACTGATTTCTTCACTGCATCATCAAGTGGTATATAGCCGAGATAATTCAAGGATATATTGAGAAATCTCTCGGCTGCGAGTGATAATCTATCAAAAATCTCAAGGGCTTCCTCTTTGTCTTTTGCTGAATTTACTATGATATGAAAATCCTTTTCCTGATATCTTGTGAAGAGCACCTTAATTATTGCATAGGCATCGGTAATTGCGGTGGGTTCAGGAGAGGTTATAACAACTATTTCCTCAGAAGAGGTACAGAAAAAGGCAACATTCTCAGATATCCCTGCAGGTGTATCAATCAGGAGCACATCAACCTTTCCATCATATGAGTCAAAGCTCTCCATTATCTTCAATCTCTGGAACTCATTAAGGGCTGTAAGCTCCTGGATGCCAGAACCTGCTGGAATTATCTTCACTCCAAAAGGTCCATCTATTATGATCTCACTGAGTGTCTTCTCTCCCCTCAGGAGATGCTGAATATTGTACTTCGGTGCCAGGTGAAGCAGGACATCTATATTACTCAAACCGAGATCTGCATCAAATATCATTACATCCCTTCCGAGTCTTCTCATGGCAATTGCAAGAGCTGCAACAATATTTGTTTTTCCCACACCACCCTTTCCACTCGTGATTGATATAGTCTTTACAGCCCTTTCAGACATTAACCACCTCCTTACAAAAATAACCCTTTCTGAGAAAAAGTGAAGCGAGTTCCCGCTGGTCAGGAAATTTTATGTCGTCAGGTACAGTCTGACCGGTTGTTATGTACGCAACAGGCTTCTGGTAGGTAAGGTAAATATTGTAAAGATGTCCGAATCTTACCGCCTCATCTACCTTAGTAAAGGCAATGCAATTTATGGGAAGTTCTCTGTAATGATTATAAGCCTCTATCATCGAGCTTTCATCAGAGTTTGAGCTTATGAGAAGATGAAGCTCAAGGCTGAAATCTCCGGGAAGATTCTTTAGTTCTGTTATGATAGATGAAAGCTGAGATATATATCTTCTGTCTGATGGACTCCTTCCGGTAGTATCTATAAGCACAGTATCTCTAGAAGAGAATTTTTCAAGACCCTCCTTTAATTCCTCTACTCCTGAGACTACAAGAAGGGGTATACCCATGATCCTTGAATAGATTCTTATCTGCTCCATTGCACCTATTCTGTAAGTATCGAGAGAAAGCAGTGCAGCCTTCTGTCCCTGACTTATTGCAATCCAGGCAAGTTTTGCAATTGTTGTGGTCTTGCCAGCACCGGTTGGACCGATGAGCATTATTGCCCTTCTATTAAAAACAGTCCTCTTTATCTTTAAGTCCATAGATATCTGTCTTAAAAGTTCTTCCTTTGTACTGACCCTGTTGCAGAGCCTCAGAGAGAATTCATCCCTTATAGCCCTCTCTCTGAGATAATTAAATATCTCTCTCTTCTTTTCCGGCAAAGTTAGTTCATATCCATATCTTTTAAGTTCATTGATTGAATCTTTGAGATATGCTATCTCTGAAAGGAGTTGTCTTATCTCTGACGCCTCTGGTTCTAGAGAATTGTTAAGATCTGGCTTTTTATTTATCTGTGATGAAAAATTTTTATAATTCTCTGAAGGATCATCGTAGTCAATTGCTGCCACCACCTCTACGGAGGGTATTATACCCTTCTTTTCCTCTGTACTAAGTACCACTGCATCCTCACCGAGCTCTTTCTTTACAAGTTCAAGAGCTTCTGAAAAACTCTTTGCCCGGAATCTCTTAATCTTCATATCTCACCACCCCCGCTGTATATATTCTTACTGAAGGTAAAATCTCGGCTGTGGAAAGAATCATCAGTGAAGGAATAATCCTCTCAATCAGTTTCCTCAGAAATCTCCTGATATAAGGTGAGGTGATTATAACAGGCTGAAAACCCTTTAAGTTCTCTCCTGCAGATTTTATGGCATTCTCTATGGCTCTCAGGAGCCTTCCCAGATCATCTGGAGATATATGACCGCCTGAATCAATTGCCTCTTTAAGCTTTAACTCCCACCTCGGATCAAGGGTCAGGGCATGGATAAAGCCATCCCTGGCAAAATTCTTTGTAATATATCTTGAAAGCGACTGTCTCACATACTCTGTAAGAAGCTCAACATCTTTTGTCTGTTGTGCATGATCGAGGAGTGTTTCAAGGATTGTAACCATATCATTAATGGGAATTCTCTCTTTAAGAAGATTCTGGAGAACCCGCTGAACTCCGCCAAGTGTCATACTAGCTGGTATTAGTTCATCAACCAGTCTTGGATAATTCCTGGATACACTGTTTAGTATATTCTGAACCTCACTTCTTGTTAGTAGTTCCCATGAATGGTTTTTAATAAGCTCTGTTATATGGGTAACTATGACGGTTGGAATATCAACCACCATATAACCCTTCATGCGTGCTTCCTCAACTTCCTGCTCTTCAATCCAGTAAGCAGGAATTCCAAAGGCAGGCTCTTTTGTCGGAATACCCCTGAGTCTCTCTGTGTTTTCAGCAGATACAGCAAGAAAATGGCCAGGTATAATCTCTGCTCTACCAACCTCTATACCCCTTATGTAAAAAGAATACTCATGGGGCCTGAGCTGAAGATTATCCTTTATGTGAATAGAAGGGATAACAAAGCCAAGTTCCTGCGCAAGCTGTCTTCTCATTGCCTTTATCTTTCCAAGTAAAGGTGCCTCTCCATCAACAAGGCTCACAAGTCCATATCCTATCTCAAAGGTCATAGGTTCTATTTCTATAAAAGATTCGGGGGGTATCTCTTTTGGAGCCTGCTCCACTCTCACCTCCTGTTCAGGTGGTTTTGTAACCACATAGGCAAGAGCACCTGTTGCAACAGAGAGCATGAAGAAAGGAAGATGGGGGAGCCCAGGGATTATTCCGAATATAAATAAAAGCGCAGAGGCAGTCCAGAGCGCCCTTGAACTCATGAAAAGCTGAGACACTATGCTTTTACCTAGGTCTGTCTCTGTGCCTGCCCTGCTTATCACAATACCTGCTGCTGTAGATACAAGAAGGGCTGGTATCTGGGCAACTAATCCATCACCTATCGTTAGTATGGTATAGGTTCTGAGAGCCTCACTTAGAGGAAGGCCCTGCTGGAGAACACCTATAAGAAGTCCTCCTATTATATTTATTCCTGTTATGATGAGACCAGCAATTGCATCTCCCCTTACAAATTTACTTGCACCATCCATTGCGCCGTAGAAATCTGCTTCCTGAGCAATGAGAGCCCTCCTTTTTCTTGCCTCTGCATCATCAATAATTCCTGCATTAAGGTCAGCATCTATAGCCATCTGTTTGCCAGGCATTGCATCAAGGGTAAATCTTGCTGCAACCTCTGCAATCCTTCCAGAACCCTTTGTTATAACCACAAAGTTAATGATCACCAGTATGAGGAATACTATCATTCCTACAGCATAGTTGCCAGCAACAACAAAATTTCCAAAGGATTTTATAACTTCACCTGCTGCCTGCGGACCTTCATGACCTCTAAGAAGAATCAATCTGGTTGATGCAATATTAAGGGCAAGTCTATAAAGGGTAGCAACAAGAAGAATGGTCGGAAAGGCAGAAAAATCAAGGGGCTTTTTAATAAATATACTTGTTACTATGATTACTATAGAAAGGGAGATTGAAAGTGTAAGGAGAAGATCGAGCATCAAAGGAGGCACAGGAAGGATCATCACTCCTATAATACCCACAATAGCAGTAACGATTACTATGTCAGAACGTCTGTTCAGAAAATCTACTGCGGTCATGATACACCTCTCAATCTGTATACATAGGCAATTATCCTTGCCACTGCCCTGTAAAGTTCTTCAGGAATATAGGAATCAAGCTTTACCTTAAAGAGTGCTCTTGCAATTGCCCTGTCTTCGTAGATGGGAACTCCGTGGGTTCTTGCAATCTCCTTTATCTTCTCTGCTAGAAAATCTGCTCCCTTTGCAATGACCTTTGGAGCTGCCATCTCTTTCTTATACAGCAGGGCAACAGCAATATGGGTGGGATTTGTAACAACCACAGTTGCTTTTGGAACTTCCTGAAGCATCCTTTTCCTTGCAAGCTCCCTCTGTATGCTCCTGATTCTTGCCTTTATCAGGGGATCACCTTCTGTTTCTCTAAACTCCTCTTTAAGTTCCTGTCTCGTCATTCTTAGAGATCTTTCAAATCTAAATCTCTCATAGATATAATCAATAAAAGAAAGACTCAAAAAAGTAATGAATATTGTCAGTGTTGATTTTTTTATTATCATAAGACTGCTTCTCTCAATATCTTCAAAATACATGGCAGGCATCCTTGAAATTTCCGGAAGGTATTTCCTTAGTACAAGATAAATAACAAATCCTCCTATAAGAAATTTAGCTAATCCCTTCAGAAACTCAAAGATTCCTGTCATGGAAAAAAGCCTCTTGAATCCCCCTAAGGGATTTATCCTCTCCATATCAATCTCTACTGACTTCAGGACAAAGCCTCCCTGCATAAAACCTGAAAGAAGCACCATTGAGAAGCTAACAATAAGAAGGGGCATAATATACAGGAATAACTCGCTACCTGTTTTTCTTATAACCTCAAGAGGCTCTGTTCCGTACTGCAAACTTAATCCTCCCCTTAAAAGGTCAGACACCCCTGCCATCAGCTTTTCTCCTGAAACAAAAAAACCCAGTAGGATTGCTCCAGAGGCAGCCATTGATACAAGTTCCCTGCTACGAGCAACCTGGCCTTTCTCTTTTGCCCTCTGTCTTTTTCTAGGTGTGGCTTCCTGAGTTCTTTCTTCAAAGTCAGGCATTATCTCCTCATCAAATAAAGGGATTTCATTAATTCTTCTTTCATTGCATCAAAGGATGTGTTGTAAAAATATATATAAGCAGGCAGAGATACAAGCATTACAAAAAGGCCCAGACCTATATAAAATGGATAGGCTACAAAAAATACATTCATCTGTGGAACAGCCCTTGAGATAAATCCCATAACAATATTCACAGCAAACATAACGACAACAACTCCAGATGCCATCTTAAGAGCTGTAGTAATAATTGTGCCTCCATAGGGGATGAGTTCCTTCACAATATCTCCTGAATAAAGTCTTCCGGGCGGAACGATCTCATAACTTTTTACAAATATATAAATGATGTCTCTGTAAATACCGGAGGTAAAAAATATAAAAAGGGATAGAATCCAGAAGAGCCTTGATATCTCTGTGGAATGTCCGGCCTCTGGATCGAAAATTGTTGCCATTGAAAGACCTACTGTATTGCTTATTACCTGCCCGGCAATTTCAGCTACCAAGAATACCGTCCTTGCGATTATTCCCAGAACCATACCTGCCAAAAACTCTGAGATCATGAGTAAAGGTATATCGCCCTGAGATATCTTTATATCCATTACAGGAGTCAGCAGAAATGAAAAGCTAATAATAAAAGCTATCCTGAAGGTAGCCGGTACATTTCTGCTTCCAAAGACAGGAAGCAGGGTCATCGCGATACCTGCTCTCACAAATATCAACAAAAAATCAATTATCTCCTCAGTCCTTATCTCCATCTACTTCACCATAAGAGGGATCTTATCCATTAGACTTACAGTAAAAGAAATAAGTATCCTAGCCATCCAGGGTATCAATAAAAAAATACAGATAAATACAGCAACTATCTTCGGCACAAAGACAAGTGTAAATTCCTGTATCTGAGTGACTGCCTGGAAGAGACTCACAAGAAGACCCACTATAAGACTCACCATAAGTACCGGACCTGATACCATGAGAAGAGTCTTCAGAACCTCACCTGCTATGTCCCTTACAAGCTCCACGGTCATTGAAAACTCCTTACAAGTGAACCCGCAATAAGATTCCATCCATCAACCATAACAAAGAGCAAAAGCTTAAAGGGCATAGATACAAGCACTGGCGGAAGCATCATCATACCCATGGAAAGAAGAATACTGCTCACAACCATATCTATAACAAGAAAGGGCAGATAAATGAGAAACCCTATCTTGAAGGCAGTGCTGAGCTCACTTATAACAAATGCAGGAACAACTATCCTTAGGGACAATTCCTCAGGCCTTGAGGGAATCTCCTGTTTTGATAGCTTCACAAAGAGGGCAAGGTCTTTCTCTCTGGTCTGCCTTAGCATAAAGGCCTTTATGTCTGGTTCTGCCTTTTTTAAGGCCTGGTCAATTGATATTTCCTTTTTAATATAGGGCATTAAGGCATTTCTGGTGACGCTATCCAGGGTTGGACCCATTATGTAAAAAGTAAGGAATAATGATATGCCTATGATTACAGAGTTTGGTGGAAGATTGGGACTTCCAAGTGCCTGCCTTAAGATACTCATAACAACCACTATCCTTGTAAAGGATGTAAAGCTCACAAGTATAGAAGGAAGGAGTGATAGCGCTCCTACCAGAAAAAATACCTCTATTGCTGGATCAGTTATCTTCATTGAGCCTTTTCCTCATGGCAGATGTTAGAGACCGGAGATCAGAAGTCCGGAACTTGAATTCATCCTGAACAGAGAAAGCATCCTTATTCCTTACCTCTGATCTCAGATCATTTACTGCTGATTTATGATTTCTGACCTCTGTATCCGGCATTTTCTTCAGAATCCTCATATCATTTGGTGTGATACCTATAAAGAGGATCTCTTCTCCAATCTTCATTACTGCTACAGCAACACCTCTCTTTGGATCCAGAACCCTGTAGGCAATTATATTTATAAGACTTCTTTCTGTCTGCCTTCTCCTGAGTGTAAAACCATAAAAAATAAGTAGAAGCCCTAAAACAGCACCAAAGGCAAAAACCATCTGAATATAAGAATCCATCATCTTAACTGTTTAATCCTGTCCTGGGGACTTATGACCTCTGTAAGCCTTATGCCGAATTTTTCATTAACAACCACAACCTCACCTCTTGCCACAAGCCTGTTATTCACAAGTATCTCAAGGGGCTCTCCAGCAAGCTTGTCGAGCTCAAGTATAGAACCCTGCCCGAGCTGTAGAAGATCTCTTATAAGCATCCTTGCCCTTCCGAGCTCAACAGTAACCTCAAGAGGTATGTCAAGAAGAAAATCCAGATCCCGGTGCGAAACCTTTGATTCTGTAATTGTTTTTTCTGCCATCTTTCCTCCTCTTTAACATAAAGCAGTTATCTTTACAGCCTGATTTCCCCTGCTGTTACCAGGAACGCCTTTAAATTTCCTGATACCTTCAATCCTTAATAGTAGTTCATCATTTACACCCACACCAAGAGCTATTACATCTCCTGGCTTGAGGTTAAGGATTTCTCCAAAGGTAAATTCCAGTCTTGCAAGTTCTGCAATCACCTCAATTTCTGAATCAAGGATTGCTTCCCTCAAAACACTTATCCACTCATCATCCTTTATCTCTGGACTCTTTTTCACGAGCTGCTCAGAAAAGGGCTCAATAACCGAAAAAGGAATGGCAAAGAATGCTTTACCTGAGAACTCATCAACATTTATCTGAAACTCTGCCTTAATGATCAATTCAGATGTAGTGGCAATTCCTGTTGACTCAAGATTTATATCAGAGCCGACCAACTCAGGATTCAATACAAAAAGGTCCTTCCATGCGTTTGCAAGGTCATTAAGGGCAAGAAGTACTATCCTTTTAATAACCCTTTCCTCTGTAGAGGTAAAATTCCTTGGTTCTATCTTCTGGAGTTTCACTTTATGACTTCCAAAAAAGAGTTCTACAAGTGCGAAAACCAGGGATGTCTCCATAATAAAGAGACCGTTTCCATTTAATGGATTCAGTTTGATTACATTTACGCTTGAGGGCACCTGAACCATTTTTACAAATTCACTGAACCTTACATGCTCTGACGGCCTTGTATGAAGATCAAGGGGTTTATAAAGAAGAGTTGAAAGTGAATTCTTAAATAAAGAACCGAATTTCTGAAAGACCCTGTCAAGCCCTGGTGCACTCTTTAATGGTTTGGGAGAATTAAGAAAGTCATAGGGCTTTACCTCAAAGGCCTTTTTTTTTGCCTCTGTGCTTATCCTTCCTGTCTGGACACCTTTAAGTAAAGCTTCAACCTCTTCCTGGGAAAGTATCCTGCTCATACCTGACCTACTGCATCACAAATTCCGTAAAATAAATATTCTTGATTACATCCTTTTCCATAATCTGATTTGCCCTGAGTAGTATCTCATCCTTGAGTTGAATCTTACCCTCAGGACTTGAAATGGACTCAACAGATTTACTGCTTACAAGGGTGATAATGGCATCCCTGAGCTGGGGTATCTTTGACTGGACAAGCTCCCTCTGAGTTTCATCCACAATCTCCAGCTGCATGGAGACCTTAAGAAACCTTCCCTGTTCAAGAAGATTGAGAACAAAAGGATCAAGGGCAATAAGGGCAGATTTCTGAGCATGCTTCTTGGTTTCGGTCTCAGAGGGAGCTGATTTTTTGCTGAATAAAAAGAAATAACTTAGTCCGCCAGCTGCAACGAGGGTAAAGATAATAATTAATATAAGAAAACCTTTCCCCTTTTTCTTAGCATCGTGATGGATTTCGTCATGCCTCTCTTCTGTCATAGGACCTCCTGAATTTTTTAAGAATATAATCAAAAAACATGCCAAGATATAAATCTTTGAAATTAAAAATTTTTTTTAAAAGAAAAATTTTTCTGTCAAACAAATGACATAATATCGGTGCTTTTTCAGTTGAAATAAGTATCTCAGCCTGAGCTGGCTATCTCCTGTCCCACCTGGCCTATATTATTGAAGATATCTAAAATCTTCTTCCTGCCTACTTTTTATGTTCTAATGCCTTTTTAATTCTCCGCTCTTCAACAATCTCATATATTAAGGCTCAAGTATCCTTTATTAACTAAATGTTTAACCCTTTCTTTCATAAAAAGTTTCTTTTTTAACTTTTGATAAGTTTATAAACCAGGTAAAAAGTGTCCATTCCTCTCGTCCTTTCCCAGTAAATTGGCAGGCTACAGTGCTACAGCCTCTGGAAGGTCTTCTTTAAGAGAATTGTATATCTCGATAGTATCAAGCAAAAAAATTACATCATAATTAAATGATGAAACAGGGACACCCCTGCTAAATTATAAAGGTGTCCCTCTAAATTATTACTATCTTTTCAGATTGACAAGTTCCTGAAGAAGCTCATCAGTTGTTGTAATGATCCTTGAGTTTGCCTGGAATCCTCTCTGGGCAGATATCATCTTTACAAACTCCTCTGCAAGGTCAACATTGCTGAGTTCAAGGGTATTTGAAAGCACCCTTCCAAGACCTGAGGTTGAAGGCATACCAACAATTGGCTGGCCTGAATCAAAGGACTCTGCATAGAGGTTACGTCCGAGCTTTGTTAGTTCAGTTGGTGCAAGAAATCTTGCGAGGGCTACCTGTGCCAGTGTCCTTGTCTGACCATTGGTGAATATACCTGTTATTACTCCGTCCTCTGATATTATTATGTTTTTCAGAAACCCTGCTGGATACCCATCCTGGCTGAGATTCATAAGGCTGAATTCAGAGGCAAACTGTGTTGATGCATCAAGTCCATTTCCTGAAGGTGTTTCACTTGTTCCTATGCCATAATTAAATGTAATGGCCTGAGGTGAGGTTATACCTGCTCCAAAGTTAAAATTGATTGGTACTGAATTATCAGTGTTCAGTGAGCCATCAGCATTATAGATCAGGGTCTGAGTACCTGCATCAAGTAGCTGACCGGGATTAAGAGGATCGTTATAAACATAATGAACATCCCATGTGTTTGCACCTGTCTTAACGAAATAAAGTGTTATCTGATGAGGTCCTCCCTGAGAATCGTACACTGTAACAGAAGAGGAAAAATTATAATTCTGGGGATCATTATTTATACCATCTCCATTTCCATCAAGTGTAAAAGGAGCAGCAGGTAATGTTGCCTGGGCATTGAGATTAATGGCGATGTTTACTGCCCTGGTCATATTTGCAGGCGTCTGCCTTGTTGCTATGGTGAGATTTCCGACAGTACCTGTGATATTTCCCGCTGCATCAGCAAGGTATCCCTGAAGAATCAAACCCTCCGGGTTCACTATATTTCCATTTTTGTCAATCTGGAACTGACCTGCCCTTGTATAGTATCTTGCGCCTCCATCAGTAACTATAAAGAATCCATCACCATCAATGGCGAGGTCAAGAGCACTTGCTGTTGATTCAAAAGAACCCTGTGTGAATAGAGGTGTGATACTACTGACAAGCACACCCCTACCAACCTGGGATGTGCCCACAAGTCCTGTAATTGTCTGGCTCAAGACATCTCCAAAGGCAACCCTGCTTGCCTTGAAACCGATGGTATTCATATTGGCAATATTGTCACCAATAACGGATAGATAGGTCCCGTTGGCATTCATGCCGCTGATGGCTGTGTAAAGTGATGTGATCATAATACACCTCCTATTTCTTTAATATCTCCTAACTGGACCTTCTCACCACTGTCCAGTAAAAGATAGGTTGTGTTGTCCTCAAAGGTTATGCCTGTTACTGTTTTATATAAGGGTTCATCTCCAGTCCTGACCCTCTTACCGATTAAACTTATAGCCATGGTGTTCTGCAGAGAATTCTGATAGAGGAGAAGGTCATTCATCTGGCTTCTGAGATTCTGTAGCTCCTCGAGTGCACTGAATTGAGCGAGCTGGGCTGTCATGCCTGTACTGTCAAGGGGGTTGAGGGGATCCTGAAACCTCAACTGGGTTATGAAGAGCCTCAGGAATTCATTCTTTGAAAGCTGTCTGCCAGGCATATTTTGTCCATGCACTGTACCACTCATTACATCCCTTATCATCTTTTCCTCCTTTCATGTTATGCATATATGCTCAAGCCATTAATTAAAGGCTTATATCTTAGACCCTCATAGTTCTGAAATGGATAAACTTCTTTTTTACCTTCAATTCTGTTTCTTGGACCTGAGGTTCTTTCCCTTTCATCATTACTGTTTCTGCTATCCCTTAAACCCACTGTTAATGAACCAATATTGATGCCATCCCTCTGGAGCATAGAGATAATATTAAAGAGATTTCTTTCTATCACCTCCTTTGAGGGCAGCTCAAAGACGCTAATGTACCCCTTTATCACTCCTTTCTGTGAATTGAGGGCAATCTCGAGTCGTCCAAGACCCTCAGGCTCTACAGAAACCCGTAAAGTCTGAATGTCCTTTTCATAATAGGAACTGAGTTTTTCTATCTTTTTTATTCTGGTATCAAGGTCTGTACCCAATTGCGTAATTGCTTTAATATCCCCTTTAGAACCATGAAATTCAATAGAGCCTGAGTGTAAGAAATCCAGAATCTGGTCTTTCTCCGTTAAAGTAAATCTTCTCTCTTTAAAGAAAGAATTACCACTGCTCATCTTCATCAGAGGTTCTGTGAGCGTTAAATCCTGAACCCGGCTCTTAAAAAATCCAGCAACAGTATCAGCAGCGGGATCAAGATCTCTTGTAACAATTTCGTAGAGTCCGGATGAGACCTTGGTAAGAGGTTCATAAAAACCATGAATCATGATGTTTTCAGAAGTCCGAGCATCATTGGACAGCCCTGAGAGAGGTTGTCTGTTAAAAGAAGAGATATCAGATTTTTTAGATAAAAGGTTAGAGGTTCCGGAATGAAGGGATCCCGTCTGAAAGGCATTAAGGTTTTCGGTACTCTGAAACCCCGCACTGTTACTTTCACAGAATTTCAACGGAAACATAATGACCTGTAATTCTTTGTCTTTATCTTTCAATTCAGGTAAATATCCATTATTAGGAAAAAAAATCTCTGGAGCAATCTTAACCTCTACACATGAAGTTTCCGCTGGTCGCACCGGTTCGCCGAAAAAATTTATTTTTTTAAAATCAGGTTTATCTTCATCCTTTGATTCAGAACTGAGCTCTGCACTTTCCGTAAAAGGACAAGTATACTGCAATAGGTCAGGTTTTTCATTATCCCTCAGGATCTCTGCTTCGCAAAAAAGAAGCTTATAAAAAGAAGCTGGCATATTTCTGGTCATTTCATTAATCCTTTGAACAACCTCTGCATGCTGGAAGACCATCATAATATTCATAAAAAGGCATATTCAATATTCATGCCAGGAAATAAGATTGAAGGCAAAGCATTTTTAATAAAGCAAGAAGGAAAATTTTACCGCCGGGGAATATTTTTCTTACTTGATAGATGCCTTGTTATGGAAGAGACTTTCCCTGGATCCATTGTGGAGAGTATTGCAGCAGCCTTTCTTGGTTTCATCCTTTCAAGGATTCTTACTGCCGTAAGCTCATCAAGTGCACTCAGTCTCTCACCTGCTTCTTCAGGTGGCATTGATTCATAGACCTTAACAAGATATTCCATATTTTTAATATCCCGCTGTTCAATTTCATCAAGTATGGAATTTATTTTTTTCAGGAGCTCTGAGTATTTTTTTATCTTGAGCTCCAGGTCTCTCTTTAGTGCCGCAAGCCTTTCCTCTTCTACTTTTAAATTCCTTTCTCTTTCATCAAGCTCTTTCTGCCTTTTCTCAATTAAGGCAAGGAGTTCATCCTGACAGCGGACATTACCTGCTGTGCTAAAAAGCACAATTAAGATGGCAAAAAAGCAGGATATCAATCTTGTCATTCCCTGAGTCTCCTGATTATGAAATCAAAATCCATCTCCCTCTGTTCATCCTTTGATGCCTTTGTTAAACGTTCCCTGACAAGTCTTTTAAGAAGAATATCAAGTAATTTTTTCTCTCTGCTTAACTCAAGTGCCTTTGCCTTTTTGGTCTCGAGATCATCTTCAAGGGCTTTTATCTGCCTCTTTTCCTTTGAGGCCTCTTTCTGAAGTTCAAAAAGAGAATTATAAAAAAGCTCAAGCTCCAATGGATTCATGGATGAAGCATGTGGCTGAAATCCTGCAAGAAGCCTGTCCATTGCATTTTCAATACTGTTGAGATTCTCCTTACCCTGAGTAAGCTCCCTGTTTATCCTTTTAATCTCCCTGTCCATCTCTTCTTTAGCGTTTTCCTTAAGGTTTATTATTCTCCTTATCCTCTTCTCTGTCATCAGGACCTCCCTTTATCAAAAAGTAATATTAGATCCTGAATACTGTCTGAAAGATCACGGTGCTCATTCATATCCTGTCTAATGTAGGCTCTCATTGAATCATACTTCTTCATGGCATAATCAACCTTTGGATTGGAACCCTCTTTATAGGCACCCAGGTTTATCATATCCTCAAATTTTTTATAAGTGGAATAGGCATCGATGAACTTCATTGCGTACTCTCTGTGCTGTCC
>JAOACK010000002.1 GCA_026417875.1 Thermodesulfovibrionales bacterium
GATATATCCTCAGAACTAATAAAAAGAGGCCTCCACTATGGAATGCTCACTGCAAGAAGGGAAATAATAGAGCAGACCATAGATGCTTTAATGACAGCAGAAGGTGTTAAGGCAGTCAGGATATTTGATACAGAGGGAAGGATATTCTACTCATCAAATCGTGAGGATGTGGGCAAATTAGTTGATAAACAAACAGATGTAACTAAAAGCTTGAGCTTGGGAAGATTGTCAAATAGAGAGAGGGCAATAAACTTTATAAAGCCAATACCGAATGAACCAGCCTGTTATACAGCTCCCTGCCACAGGCACAGCAGCTCTCAGTCAATCCTGGGATTTATAGAGACGAGTTTCAGCACAGCCTCAGTGGATTCCCTTATCAGAAAAAACAGGATAAATACAATTATATACGGTGCGTCTTTTATTGCCCTGATTTCTGTTGTTTTATGTTTTATACTCTGGAAATTTGTCTCAAAACCGCTTGGACTTCTTGAGGAGGGGATGAAGAATATTGCAAAAGGAAATCTTGACCACAGGATTGATATAAAGACAAAGGACGAAATGGGACTTCTTGCTCAGACATTTAATTCCATGGCTCAGGAGCTGAAGGAATCGAGACAGAAACTTGAACAGTGGACAAAATGTCTTGAAGAGGAGGTTGAGAAGAAGACCCTTGAGATCAAGAAGGCACAGGAACAGCTGATTAATGCAGAAAAACTTGCATCCCTTGGAAGGATGGCAGCAGGCTTTGCCCACGAGCTGAACAGTCCCCTCACAGGTATAATCACCTTTGCCCATCTGATCATGAAGAAGATCCCTGAGCATGATAAAGAGCTGAGAGAGGAAGTTCAGGTAATCATAGACCAGGCTGAGAGATGCAGTAAGATTATAAAGGGCCTTCTTGGTTTTGCAAGGAAGACAGGATATGAAAAGACCCTTACTGATATAAATTCACTAATTGAGCGCACAGTTATGATGGTCAAAAACCAGGCTAAATTCCATAATATAGAGTTTAAATTGGACCTTGACAGGAATCTTCCTAGCATTACGGTGGATGCCCATCAAATAGAGCAGGTATTTTTAAATCTTCTTATAAATGCTGCTGATGCCATGAATGAAAGAGGTACCATTACAATAGCCTCACGAATTATTAGAGGCGAGGTAGAACCCCTGAGGGAGCAGATAGAGCTTGAATTTACTGACACAGGACCCGGGATTCCTGAGGAATACCTGTCAAAGATATTTGAGCCCTTTTTTACCACAAAGCCACCAGGTAAAGGCACAGGGCTTGGCCTTTCTGTAAGTTATGGAATAATAAAGAGACATGGTGGAACTATATTTGTAAAGAGTGTCCCCGGAAAGGGTGCAAGCTTTTTTATCAGATTACCCGTTAAGGAGAGTGAAAATGAGATTAAGTCAGACAGTTGAGGGTAGCTTTTCCCTTATAGGAGGAGATTTTTCAAATGGTGGTGCAGCTTCCTGTGAGCTTAAATCTATACTTGAAAGGCTTGGTCTTCCAGAGGATATAATCCAGAGGGCTACCATCTCTGCCTTTGAGGCAGAGATGAATGTCATCATCCATGCCATAGCAGGAACAATGGTTTATTCTGTTACTCCTGAGAGGATAAAGATAGTTGTGACAGACATGGGTCCAGGTATTCCTGATATAGAGCTTGCTATGCAGGAGGGATATTCTACAGCTCCTGACTGGGTGAAGGAGATGGGATGGGGTGCTGGCATGGGTCTTCCAAATATGAAAAAGAATGCAGATGTCTTTAATATAGATACAGTTGTGGGAGAGGGTACAACAGTTGAATTGATAATTTATATTCCCAGAGAATGGAGGAGAGATGAAACTCAGTGAGATTGCCAGTAACTTAAATCTTGAACCACTTAATGATAAATACCAGGACAGAGAGGTAAAGGGAGCCTATGTAAGCGACCTACTTTCCGATGTAATGGCCAATGCAAGGCCTGGTGAGATCTGGATAACCCTTCAGATACACATAAATATTGTTGCAGTTGCTGTCCTTAAGAATCTACCAGCCATTATTATTACAAATAACAGAAAACCTGATGAGGAGACCTTAAAGAAGGCTTCTCAAGAAGGTATTGCCATATTTAAAACAGGACTATCCACCTTTGAAACAGCGGGCAGACTTTATAAACTTCTCATAGAATAATGAATCTATACAGGGCAGACCTTCACATCCACACCTGTTTANCTGCCTGTGCAGAACTGGATATGACACCGCCAAAGATTATCAGAAAGGCAAAAGAGGCTGGTCTAGAGATAATTGCTGTTACTGATCATAATTCAGCAGAGAATGTTCCAGCTGTTAAGCTTGCTTCAAACAACGAGATCACAGTCCTTGCTGGAATGGAGATAACAACTTCTGAGGAGGTGCACATACTTGCCATATTTGAAAGTTATGAAGATATTGAACCCCTTCAGGAGATCGTCCATAATGCCCTAAGAGGTCATGTTTTTGATGGAAGAGCTGGATATCAACTTATAGTCAATGAAAAAGAAGAAATACTTTCATTCTCAAAAAAGCCTCTAATTGGTGCAACATCACTAAGCACCAAAGAGGTGATAAGTCTAATTCATAAATTTAATGGCATTGCTATTGCCTCACATATAGATAAGGAGGTCTTCAGCCTTGTCTCCCAGCTCGGTTTTGTTCCAGAAAACCTTGGCATCGATGCCCTGGAAATATCCGTTCATATGAGTATGGATGAGGCAAGGAAGAGATTTGTACATATAAATCTTCCTTTATTAAGATCCTCTGATAGCCACCATATTTATGAGATAGGAAGGGCTTATTCAGAATTTTTTATTGAGGCACCAACTATTGAAGAGATAAAACTTGCACTCAGGGGTGAGGGAGGCAGGAGGGTACGCTGATGGAAGACCTCTCCCTTCATATCCTTGATATAGTTGAGAATTCAATAACAGCATCTGCAAAAAACATTGAGATAATTATAACAGACAGTATCATTGATAACAGACTTTATGTTGAGATAAAAGACGATGGTACGGGCATGGATGAAGGGATTCTGAAAAGGGTTGAAGACCCCTTTTATTCAACAAAGGCTAAGAAGACAGGCCTCGGAATTCCCCTTCTTAAACAGGCTGCAATGGAATGTGAGGGTAATTTCTGGATAAGCTCCTCTCCAGGAAAGGGCACCTCCATAAAGGCTGAGTTCAGGAGAGACCATATAGATAGAAAACCTCTTGGAGATATTGCCTCAACAATAGTGACAGCAATAATCTCCTGCCCGGATTGCCACTTCAGGCTAACAGTAAAAGTAATTGAAAAATCAGGAGAAGAGAAATCCTTTGTTTTTGACACAGAGGAATTAAAGGGTGAGCTTGAGGATATACCAATAAATACTCCCATTATATTAAAATTTATAAAAGAACACATAAGAGAAAATTTAAAACCTCTTATAGCATATTAAATGTCAGGAAAAAGAATTCTTGTTGTAGATGATGAGAACATTGTGAGGATTTCCTGTAAAAAGATTCTCTCTACTGAGGGCTTTGAGGTGGACCTTGCTGCTGACGGATATGAGGCAATTGAACTGATAAAAAAACAGAACTATGATGTGATCATCACGGACCTGAAGATGCCGAAGATGGATGGACTTGAGGTCCTTCAATGGATAAAAAAGAATTCACCCGCTTCAAAGATTATTGTAATAACAGGTTTTTCAACACCAGATATAGCTGAAAAATCCATTGCCTATGGAGCAATCAGGTATCTCGAAAAACCCTTCACTCCCGAGATACTGCTTTCAGCTGTCAGGTCTGTTATCAATGAATAAGGAATGCGGAAGATCAGACTATTAATAGAATACAGGGGTACAAATTATCATGGCTGGCAGAAGCAGAAGGGAAAAATAACGATTCAGTCAGCAATTGAAGAGAGGCTTAATAGAATAACAGGAGAGGAAATAAAACTTATTGGAGCTGGAAGAACAGATGCAGGAGTCCATGCGCTCGGTCAGGTTGCCGTCTTCAAAACAGAAAGCAGACATCATCCAGAGGTATTTAAAAGGGCATTAAACAGCCTTCTTCCACCTGACATCAGGATAATTGATTCCTCAGAGGTGTCACTTGATTTTCATCCACGCTTTTCTGCAAGGGCAAAGAGCTATATCTATCTTATCTATCTTGAGAAAAAACCGCCTGTTTTCTTGGCAGACCTGTGCTGGGCAATTCCTCATGAGCTTGACCTTAAGGCAATTAGAAGTGCTTCTCAGCGTATTACAGGAAGGCATGATTTCTCGGGATTCAGGGCCGCTGGCTGCGGAGCCCGCACAACAATAAGAACAATATCTGAGCTATCAATTGAAGAGCAGGATGAAGTTTCCATTGCAGGAATAAAGATAAAAGGCAAATTAATAGTTTTTCAAATTACCGGTGATGCCTTTTTAAGGTACATGGTGAGGAATATAGTTGGAACTCTTTTAGAGATCGGCAGGGGTAAAAGAGATATTTCCTCAATTGAGGAGATACTTCTCAGAGGAGACAGACGCCTTGCAGGCATTACTGCACCAGCAAGGGGTCTGTTCCTCAAGGAGGTTTATTATTAATCACTCATACTCTTTCTCTATCTTCTCAAGTATCTCTTTTCTCTCCTGACACTCCCTGCAGTATATTGCAAAAGGAAGTATCTTTAACCGCTCTTCCGTTATCTCCTCACCGCATTCTTCACAAATGCCATAGGTGCCTTCCTCTAGTTTCCTCAATGCTGTATCAACCTTTATGAGATTCTCTCTGTGTGCAGTCAGCTGCCTGAGACTTATATCCTCTGCAAGGTCGACTACTGACCAGTCTCCATCATCCAGGGCTGTTTCCACTATCTGCTTTGTCTCACCCTTCATGTACTTTGCTATCTCTGTTTTTGCCTCAGAAAGAATCTTTTCCCGCATGTTGAGCAGGAATCTTTTTAATTTCTCTTTCCTTTCAGCATCTGTAACAGCACCAGGTGGTGCAGTCACTACAGTGGTAGAACTCTTAATCTCCTTTTTTTCAGTTACTCTCTTTCTTTTAATAGCCTTTTTCTTTTCAGCCTTTTTAGCCTTTTTTACGGGCTTTGCCTTTTTCTTTACCTTCATTAGAGTTGTTGCCTTCTTTGTTTTTTTAGAGAGCTTTTTTTCCTTTTTTGCCATTATTTTTTCTCCTCTTGGGTCTCTACAGATGTATGACCTTCTTTATAAACTTCTATGATGCTTCTTACCTTTATGCCAGCCTGTGTAAGGACCTTCTGGATATCTGTAAGTTTGGCATCCTCTACCTTAAGTATGTAATTAATATTCATAACATTCACCTCCGTTAATACATAGAATATTATACTTCCATTATCTCTTTTTCCTTATGAGCTAGCATCTCATCTACCTTTTTGATGTAGGAATCTGTAATCTTCTGGACCTCATCGTTCCATCTCTTTATCTCGTCCTCACTTAAAGATTTCTCTTTCTGCATCTTCTTTATATCCTCGAGTATATCCCTTCTTATGTTCCTGAGTGCAACGCGTGCCTCTTCTGCTCTTTTTTTAACAACCTTAACGAGCTCTTTTCTCCTTTCCTCTGTAAGAGGTGGTATGGCCAGTCTTATGACCTTTCCATCGTTCGCAGGTGTAAGCCCCAAGTCTGATTTCATAATAGCCTTCTCTATCTCAGGAATAAGCCTCTGTTCCCACGGCTGTATGGTAATGAGCCTTGGTTCCGGAACTGTGAGTGTTGCAACCTGATTCAGTGGTGTCTGATCTCCATAATAATCTACTGTTATTCCATCAAGAAGTGCCAGGGTTGCCCTGCCAGTTCTGACTGAGGCAAGCTCCCTTCTGAAAACCTCTATCGTAGCATCCATCCTTTCTGTAAGTCTCTTTTTTAACTGAGGTTCCATAAGTAGCTCTCAGCTTACAAGTGTACCGACCCTTCTTCCTGAAAGGGCCTTCTTAATATTTCCCTTCCCTCTTAAATTAAATACCACAATGGGTAGTTCATTGTCCATACAGAGGGTTATAGCAGTTGAATCCATAACATTTAATCCCTTATTGAGGACATCCATATAGGAAATTTTATCAAATTTTTTTGCATCAGGAAATTTTACAGGATCAGCACTGTATACCCCGTCAACCTTTGTAGCCTTCATTATGACCTCAGCTCCTATTTCTATTGCCCTGAGTGCTGCTGCTGTATCTGTGGTAAAAAAGGGATTTCCTGTGCCTGCTGCAAATATTACAACCCTACCCTTCTCAAGATGTCTCAGTGCCTTTCTTCTTATATAGGGCTCTGCCACCTCTTTCATCTCTATAGCTGTCTGAACCCTCGTTGGCACACCAAGCTTTTCAAGACTGTTCTGTAGAGCAAGGGCATTGATTACAGTGGCAAGCATCCCCATGTAATCGGCTGTTGCTCTTTCCATTCCCTTGGTGGCTGCTTCCACACCCCTGAATATATTACCACCACCTATTACTACAGCTATCTGTGCTCCCAGTTTAACACCTTCCTTTATCTCACCAGCAATAAAGTTTACTGTCTCAGGGTCAATTCCATAGCCCCTGTTGCCCATGAGGGCTTCTCCGCTGAGTTTGATGACTGCTCTATTATACCTGAGCTTCTTTTGCCGTCTCGCCAACCTGAAACCTCGCAAATCTTCTCACAACTATATTCTCTCCGAGTCGGGCAATGGCTTCTGTTATAAGGTCTTTAACCTTTTTCTTTCCTTCAGGGTCTTTAATAAAGATCTGCTCGAGGAGACAGGTATCCGCATAGAATTTTTCAAGTTTTCCCTCTATTATCTTTTCAATAACCTGTGATGGCTTATTTCCATCTATTGATGCCCTGTAAATAGCCTTTTCTCTCTCTATAACCTCTTGAGGCACATCCTCCCTTGATACATACTGGGGTGCTGAGGCAGCAATCTGCATTGCAATATCCTTTACAAGCTCTCTGAAAATATCTGTCTTTGCCACAAAATCTGTCTCGCAATTCACCTCTACAAGCACACCTATTTTATCCATGTGAATATAAGCTCCAACAATACCCTCTGCTGCCTTTCTTGAAGATTTCTTGGCTGCACTCGCCAGCCCCTTCTGCCTAAGGATATCAACTGCCTTTTCAAAATCTCCACCTGCCTCGGCAAGTGCCTTTTTACAGTCCATCATCCCTGCACCCGTCTTTTCTCTGAGTTCCTTAACCTTTTCAGCAGTTATCTCAGACATTTTCTTCCTCCGCTGTTATCTTCTCAAGGATGGCTGCCTCTGTAGCAGCCTCCTCTGCTACCTTTTCAAGGGATGCCCTGCCATCAATGACGGCATCAGCAATCTTTGATGTGAGAAGTTTTATTGTTCTTATGGCATCATCGTTACCAGGTATTACATAATCTGCATCATCGGGATCACAATTTGTGTCCACTATTGCCACAACAGGTATACCCAGGAGTCTTGCCTCATGAACTGCAATCTTTTCTTTCTTAGGGTCAACTACAAATACAGCACCTGGCAGGGTCTCCATATACTTGATACCACCAAGATATTTCTCTAATTTTTCCATTTCCTTGGTAAGGTGGGCAACCTCCTTTTTAGGAAGTCTTTCGAAGGTGCCATCCTCTTTCATCCTCTCGTATCTTCTGAGCTTTTCGATACTCTTCTTAATGGTAGAAAAATTAGTGAGCATACCACCAAGCCATCTCTGACTCACATAAAAGGCACCCGCTCTTTTTGCTTCTTCTTCAATTGCCTCCTGAGCCTGTTTTTTTGTTCCGACAAAAAGGACCGGCTTTCCCTGCTGGGCAACAGATTTCACAAATTCGTAAGCCTCTTCAACAGCCTTAACAGTCTTCTGAAGGTCTATAATGTGAATCCCATTTCTCTCTCCGAAGATGTATTTTTTCATCTTCGGATTCCATCTTTTCACCTGATGTCCGAAATGGACACCGGCCTCAAGCAGTTCCTTCATTGTAACTACAGCCATAGAACCTCCTCCTGGTTTTTTTCCTCTGCCTCTCCTGTCTTTACCCTCCGTAAAAAATATTTTGAATATGCGAGGGACCAGAGACAGGCTCTGAACGAGGCATGTGTTTTAGTTGGTGCATTTTTCACCAACAAAGTCACAAAGACTAACATAGAAATCCGCTATTAGTCAAGTACGGTTGACACTAAAAGGGATAAAATTTTATACTTATTTGCCATGGGCGGAGCATATACAACTTACCATCCACATAAGATCAAAAGGAAAAGGACACACGGCTTCCTGAAGAGGATGAGTACAAGGGGTGGAAGGCTTGTCCTTAAAAGGAGAAGACAGAAAGGCCGTAAGAGGCTTACTGTCTAATGCATTTTTTATCTTTAATGTTAAAAAGGATTCTGATTTTATTAATCAGACTTTATAAGATAACTCTTTCACCCCTGTGGCCTGGAAGCTGCAGATTTTATCCCAGCTGTTCGGATTACTCTATTGAGGCACTCAGAAGATACGGTGTCCTGAAAGGTTCTTATCTATCCTTAAAAAGGGTTCTCAGGTGTAATCCCTTTAATCCTGGTGGATACGATCCTGTGAGGTAAAAAATGGAAATGGAAAAAAGGGTATTAATAGCAGTTGTACTTTCACTCCTTATACTTGTTCTCTACCAGCAGCTATTTATAAAACCTGTATCCACGCCTCAGGCACCAGAGACAGGTCCTGTTAAAAAGGAGGAAGCTCCTGTTAGGGAGATTGTACCTCTTCAGCGAACTCCCGGAGCTTTAGGCATGCCTGTAAAGGAACAGCTTATTTCAGTAGACACACCTCTTTACAGAGCCACACTCAGTTCCAGGTGTGCATCTTTCAGCTCCTTTGAATTAAAGAAATACAGAGATAAAGCCGGTAACCCTGTTAATATCCTGAAGCACGCAGATGGTCTTGCCCTCTGCATAGGTGATGATAGTGGTTTCTATCCTGATCAACTCATCTTTTCTATTAGAGGAAAGGACCTTCTTCTTTCAGAAAATAATCCATCGGGCTCTATTGTGCTTGAATATTCTTCTTCAGGAATATCCATCAGAAGAACATACACATTCAGATATGATAGCTATCTGATTGATATAAAGGATGAGGTCTCAGGTCTCCAAAATTACTGGGTTACTCTTGGTGGTGATTTTGGGATATTTGAGGTTGATAGTTCCTTCCATACAGGACCTGTAATATTGAAAGATATTGATAGAATGGAATTCAAGGCAAAGGATCTTGATGCACCCAGGATAATAGAGGGAAGAATTAAATGGATAGCTCTTGAGGATAAATATTTCTTTTCTGGTCTTGTTCCTGTAAAAGAAGGATCTCAAACTTACAGGACAAAGGTCTGGAGAACTGATAAACCTCTGATTGCCCTGGAGGCCAGGGCACCGCTCAATGAGTATAAACTTTATGCAGGACCAAAGGAGCATGACAGTCTAAAGGCACTTGGTCTTGGACTTGAGCACATAATTGATTTCGGATTTTTCTCCATTGTAGCAAGACCGATCTTCTGGATTCTTAAGTCGCTTTACAAAGTAATTGGAAACTATGGCTGGGCAATAGTTATTCTGTCAGTATTAATAAGAATCCCCTTTACTCCTCTCATTACAAAGGGACAGAAATCCATGAAGAAACTTCAGGAACTTCAACCAAGACTGGAAGAGTTAAGAAAAAAATACAAGGATGATCCCAAAAGGCTCCAGATGGAGACAATGGAACTATACAAAAAATACAAAGTAAATCCCTTTGGTGGCTGTCTTCCTATACTGATTCAGCTGCCTGTATTTTTTGCCCTTTATAAAGTTCTGGTTATTGCTATTGAACTCAGAGGTGCACCTTTTATGCTCTGGATTAAAGATCTCTCAGAGAAAGATCCTTATTATGTTCTTCCTGTATTGATGGGTGCTACCATGATCATACAGCAGGTCCTGACCCCTTCGGCCGGTGATCCGAGGCAGAAAAAACTCATGCTCTTCATGAGTGGAGCCTTTACCCTGCTCTTTCTATCCTTTCCATCAGGACTTGTCCTTTACTGGCTTACAACAAATGTGCTTGGAATAATTCATCAGCTTTACCTCAATAGACAGGTTGATTAAAAATTCGAAATAGAAAATTTTTGAATTACAAAATTTTTGAAAAAGGGTAGTGATTTAAAAACATCCCTTTAAAATAAATAGAGATCGTAAGGAGATAGACTTTTAATTATTATTAATTTGTACCTTTTGAGCTTGTAGTCAAACCATTTCAATGGCCAGACGTTCAGGGATATTTCTTGTTAAAACAGACTGGTGGTATGTGGAAAGATGTGTTTGGCTCGTCGCTGGCATTGATATCCTGAGCAGCACAATACTCGCTATATTCCAGCCAGACTGGACATTCTCTATTATGATTGTTGGCCTTTGCTCAATACTTGTAGCCTTAACAGGATTCTGTATCATTGGAAATATCCTTTTTCTGCTAGGTTTTACACCCCTGCTCAGGGAAAGAGCAAGGCCTGGAATAAAATCCAGGCTTTACTTCATGCAGACAGATGAGTGGTATCTCGAGCGTTATATTTATTTATTTGTGGGCATTAATCTTTCAGTCTCATCCATGCTGGCCCGTTATCATAACCCTTACTGGCTTTTCTTTACGGGCTTTGTAGGCACGGCCACTATTATATTTGCCTTTACAGGTTTCTGCATAATGGCAAATTTTCTGTACCGAATAGGTGCAACGCCCAGGATGTGTAGATATCTGTAATAATCTTCAACAGAAAGAATGCAGATTTTATTCTTTATAACCCAACCATCCTCTTAACAAAATCGATCTCTTCTTCAAGTGTTTTTAATCTGCCTCTTAGCTTTTCATAAAGTATCTCACGAAATATTCTGGAATATTTTGGTCCTGGCTGTATACCTAACTTGAGAAGGTCTTTCCCTGTAATGGCAGGTTTGATATCCTTTAATTCAGTGAGATATCTTATGCAGAGTTTTTTTACCTCCCTGTCGTCTAAAACAGATGCCATTAGGAATATGGACTCTATTGTAAGGTCTTTAAATAATTCATAGACCCTCACTGAATCAATTTCTGAAACGTTCAGGGTCTGTAGTCTCCTAATGGTGGCTTTTGCTCCCTGAATGTCTCTCTGGACAACTGATATATATCTCCTGTTAGGTCCTATTCTTTCAAGTGATCTCTCAAGGCTCTGCCCTGGCAGTTCATAAATAGCAGCCTCTATGGAAACTTTATCTCTGGAAACCTCCTCTTTAATATTTGAAAGTGAATGCCATGCAAGGAGTTCCTCAAGATTTCTGAATCTTTTCTTCATCTCTTCATTCCATTTCAGAGAAGGAGCTATGACCTTTAGAAGATCGTATTCAGAAAGCCGCTCCATTGCCCTGTAGGGAGAAACCTCCCTGAAAAGAAGACTCAACTCTTCATAAAGTCTCTGGCTGGAGAGCCTCTCAAAAAGGTTCAGATTTGCAGCCTGTTTAATAAGGTTCTCTGTATGCTTGCTTATCCTGAAACCGAATCTCTCTGAAAATCTAATTGCCCTAAGAGCCCTTGTGGGATCCTCAACAAGACTCATGCTGTGCAGAACCCTGATGGTTTTTTCCTTAAGGTCTTTCTGCCCACCGAAGAAATCTATTAGGTTTCCAAAATCCCTGGAATTTAATTTAATTGCCAGAGTGTTTATGGTAAAATCTCGCCTGTAAAGGTCTTTTTTAATTGATGATGTCTCAATCTTTGGAAGTGCAGCGGGAGACTCATAATATTCTGTTCTCGCTGTTGCTATATCAATATGTGAGGGCTCTATCTGACTCTCTTCAGGTATTATTATCTTTGCTGTGCCGAATCTCTCATGAGTCCTTACCCTGATACCTCTTACACCTTCTCTTTTTTCAAGAAGCTCAGCAAGTTTTTCCGCAAATATTATTCCATCACCCTCAACCACTATATCTATATCAAGATTCCTCTGGCCCATCATAAGGTCTCTAACAGAGCCACCAACAAGATAGGCATTATAACCGAGTATGTCAGCCACATCCCCTGCTGCTCTTAGCATTTCCATTGTTTTTTCCGGAAATTGCTCCTTTAGTCTACCGGATAGATTTCTAACCCTTGGGACACCCGGCTCTGAGATTTCTTTATCCATCAGCCCCTCATACATGGTTCTCAGAATATCTGTTCTTGTTATGGCACCAACAAGCTTTCCATCCTTTACCACGGGCATGAATCTCTGGTTTTTCTCTATCATTAGCCTTTCAACATCTCTGAGAGGTGTATCAGGGCTTACAACCTCAGGATCAATCTCTGCAAATTCCATAACCCTGTGGAGTCTGAAGCCGTGAAAGAGGGCCTTTTCCACAGTCTCCCTTGATATAAGACCAAGGAGTTTACCATTTTTAACAACTGGAAGAACATTCACTCCATATTTTGTAAGCTCCCTTTCGGCCTCCTTAATGTTTGCCTCTGGTTCTATTGCTATCACATGAGTGGTCATTATGTCCTTAGCAAGTCTCTGAGGCCTCACTATATCTTTAAGTCTCTCTGCAATTTCAAGCTCAAGTTCTTCAAGACTTTTATCTTTTATGCTTGCTGAAGCTGCATAGGGATGACCGCCTCCTCCAAAGGGAGACAATAATTCTGATACATCAAGCTCGGGAACATTACTTCTTGCAATAAGTGTTATCTTGCCAGCAATATCAATTAAGAGGATAAGACCGTCTATATTTTCTATCTCCATGATCCTGTGGGCAAGATGGGCAATCTCTCCAGGATACTCTTCTATTCTCGTTTTACATATCTTGAATCTAAGTTTTCCAATGATTATCTCCTTTGATTCATTGAGAAGATCCGTAAGGATTGTGAGTTCTTCTCTGCTAATAAAAGGTTTTAAAAAGTTAGAGACTATATTGAGATTGGCTCCTCTTCTTAGAAGATAGGCTGCAGCGATGAGATCCCTATCTGTAGTTGAAGGGAAGGTTAATGAACCAGTCTCTTCATATATTCCTAAACAGAGGAGCGTTGCCTCAAGAGGTGTGAGCTGGATATTTCTTTTCTGTAATATTTCAGTAAAGAGTGTTGATGTAGCACCCACATCATCTATATTTACCTCAATGTCTGTTTTTGAAACCTCTGTTAAAAGATCACCATTTCTATGATGGTCATAGATAACAATCCTGGCCCTTATCTTTTCTCCTCCAGAAATCAATTCTTTCAGGATACCAAGCCTTTCAGCTGAGGATGTATCAACTATTATTATTTTTTTAATCCTTTCTTTATCAATTTCTCTGGGTTTTTTAATGTCAGGAAGGGGATTAAAGATCTCGATGAATTGCCTTACTCTCTTTTCCATTGACCCGGGCAGCACAACCAGAGCTTCTGGATAAAGCTTCCTTGCAGCAACAATACTCGCAAGGGCGTCAAAATCTGCATTGATATGAGTTGTGATGATAGATAGAGAACTTACTTCAGAGGTCAATTCTGTTTTAAAAACCCGAGACACCGGCTCACCGATCTTGAATGGAGGATTGATGTTTTGATAGATAGAGAGGAAATCCTTCATTGTCTTTTGATAGAATGAATTCCATCTCAGCCCCGGATTAACTTTTTATGCTCCCAGTCTTCTCTTAATTCAAAGACTCTGATTTGCGGAAACCTGTTCTTTGAAAATACAGACCCTGTTTCTTCCTTCCTTTTTTGCATTATAAAGGGCATTGTCAGCATAGGTTACAAGATCATCTGAATTCTTAACTATTGAGGATGGCCATGTTGCTATACCAAAGCTTGCTGTTATAGTTTTTTTCTTAAGGTCCTTAAATCTGAGATTGCTGATTAAAAGACGCAGCCTTTCAGCCTCTTTAAGTGCGCCCTCCATATCTGTATGGGGCAGAAGCATTATGAACTCCTCCCCACCGTATCTTGCTATTATGTCACCTTTTCTAGTAAATTTCTTTAACATTTTGCCGAGCTCTCTCAAAACACCATCTCCCTTTTTATGGCCAAACTCATCATTAATGGATTTAAAGAAATCAAGGTCAATCATAATGCAGGAAAGGGGCGTATTATATCTCTTTGCCTTTTCAAATTCTTCTTCAAGCCTGTGGAAGAAATAGCGATTATTATAAAGCCCTGTAAGATAATCTGTGATTGATAATCTTTCAAGCCTCTGCTTTTCCTGCTTTATCTCATCAAAAAGAAAGGCATTATAGAGGGCATTTGCAGTTGAATTTGCTACCGCCTGAAGGAAATTTATCTCAGCCGGTGTAAAGGTTTTTTCTTTTCTTGATGTCCTTAAAAAGAGTGCTCCTATGGCTTCATCCCTGTAAATAATAGGTATTACTATAATGGATTTTATCTTCAGAGGCGATATAAGAGAGTATACCTCCTGCATAAGGGGATCTCTCTGGGCATCTCTTATAATCACAGGCTGTCTGGTTTTCAGCGCTGTTTGTATTTCAGGATATTTTCTGAGATCAAGCTTTATATCCCTTATGCTGGGATCTTCATAGGTAGCAACAACTCGGGCATGCTGTGCTTTTGAGGATATCTTGATAATCGAACATCTTGAAACAAGAATGACCTCTGATATCTTTTTTACACTATGATATAGAATCTCAAAGACATCAAGTGTTGAGGTAACCTTTGCTGATATATCTATGATTGCCTTAAGAAGGTGTTTTTCAGTAGCAATGTTTATTGCCGAATTTATCTTATAGAGGAGGTCTTCCTTTCTATATGGAGGAAGGATATAGAAGGGTATATTGTATCTTGATATCCTTTTAAGTCCTGTTTTTATATCCTTCCCTATAATGCTCAGGAAGGAGCAACCATTTAATTTTTCCCTTGAAAGGACATTTAATAAACTGTCCTCAAGTATGATCAGCATGGGAGGTCTTGTTTTCAGGGCACAAACAAATGAATCCTTGTCATCAAAGAACTCAAGATAAGATTTGTTAAGTTGAAAGTCTGTTTCTACCTTAACCTCTTTCAGAGAGGACTTAAGGAAACTTTGCATTACCCTGTCTTTTACATAGGCATAAATCATTTTTATATATTATACATTGGAATTATTAATAATGGAAAGTGAATTTAAATTCAAATAAAATACTTGACAAAATCAGTAAACTATTTTTATCCTATATCATGCTCAGACTATCAACAAAAGGCCAGTACGGTGTGAGGGCAATGTATGAGATTGCGAGGGCCTATCCTGAACCAGTCACCATAAAAGAGATATCAGAAAAACAGGAGCTATCTATACCCTACTTGGAACAGATACTTAATAGACTCAAACACAGCGGACTTCTTATCTCCATTAAGGGTCCTGGAGGTGGTTATATCCTTAGCAGAAAACCAGAGGAGATAAATATCATCGATATATTAAAGGAACTCGAAGGGCCCCTTGCCCTAACATCCTGTCTTAATCCTGAAGAGGGATGCCTTAGAGTTGAAGGCTGTGTTACACACCTTCTGTGGAAAAGACTGGGAGAACAGATAGAGGGATTCTTAAGAACCATATCCCTGAAGGATCTTGTAGGTTTAGGAAGAGAGTTAGAGGAAGGGCTTGATGCCAAAGCTCAAATTTGTAGAAAACATTAAGGCAGACCTTACAGCAGATATCGTTTACATGATGTGCCCCATGCATCTTCTGAAGCTCCAGGAGATGATAAAAAAGGTGGAGCCAGGTCAGATAATTGAGATAATAACTGACTATGATGGAGCACTTGAGGATATTCCCGGGTGGTGTGAGAAGACCGGTCATGAGTTTATAGGTGTTGAGGAAGATACGGATTTTTATAAGTTTTACATAAGGAGGACAAAATGAGGTGCTACTTTGACCATGTGGCAACAAATCCTCTGGATCCGAGGGTGTTTGAGACTATGATTCCCTATTTTAAAGAAGAATTCGGAAATCCCCAGAGTGTCTATGACCTTGGCTTGAGGGCAAAGGAAGCAATTGAGAAGGCAAGGCAGCAGGTTGCCTCACTGATAAACTGTAAACCCTCTGAGATTATATTCACCTCCAGTGGTGCTGAATCAAATAACTTTGCCCTTAGAGGTATAGCCCTTGCAAAACAGAATGAGGGTAAACACATCATTGTATCAAAGGTAGAACACCATTCAATACTCAATTCAGCAAGATTCCTTGAAAAGAATGGCTTTACAGTAACCTTTCTTCCTGTGGATAAATATGGAATGGTTGACCCTGATGCTGTGAAAAAATCCATTACAAAGGAGACTACTTTAATATCCATAATACATGCCAGCAGCGAGGTTGGAACAATACAGCCATTAAAAGAGATCTCAAAGATAGCTAAAGAGAATAACATTATCTTTCATTCAGATGCAGTTGCCTCTACAGGAAATATACCGGTAGATGTAAAGGAACTAGGAGTTGATCTTCTCAGTATGGCTGCCCATCAATTTTATGGTCCAAAGGGTGCTGCTGCCCTTTATGTCAGGGAAGGGTTAAGAATTGTGCCTCTAATATACGGTGGGATTCAGGAAGGTGGAAGGCGTGCAGGCACAGAGAATGTGCCGGCAATAGTCGGAATGGGAGTCGCTGCTGAGCTTGCAAGAAATGAATTGACCGAGAGGATGGCACATGTGAAGAGACTAAGGGACAGACTTGTTAAGGAAATAACCTCAAGGGTTGAAAATATCTATTATACGGGTCATCCAGTTGAGAGGCTTCCAGGTCATGCAAGCTTCTGTGTTGAATATATTGAGGGTGAGGCAATGCTTTTGATGCTTGCTGCAAAGGGAATCTATGGTGCAAGTGGATCTGCCTGTTCAAGCAAAGCACTGAAGGCATCACCAGTACTTTTAAGCATGGGCATTCCTGCACAGCTTGCCCAGGGTTCTGTAGTCTACAGTCTCGGAAAGGATAACAGGGATGAGGAGATTGATTATTTTATAAATGAATTCCCCCAAATAGTAAAAAGACTTAGGGAAATTTCACCTTATCAGAAAGGCTGGGAAGAGTCGTCTTCACCTGCCTGCAAGCCAGAGTAAAGGAGGTTTTACAAATGTACAGTCAGAAGGTAATGGATCATTTCATGAATCCAAGAAATGTAGGAGAGATGCCTGATGCAGATGGTATTGGAACTGAGGGAAATCCTGTCTGTGGAGATGTTATGAAGCTATATATAAAAGTGAAGGATGACAGGATTGTTGATGCAAAGTTTCAGACATTTGGCTGTGGTGCAGCAATTGCTGTAAGCAGCATGATAACAGAGATGGTTAAGGGCAAGACCCTTGATGAGGCATTAAAGATTTCAAAGGAAACAGTGGCAGATGCCCTTGGTGGTCTACCACCACAGAAGATGCACTGTTCAAATCTCGGAGCAGATGCCTTAAGAAAGGCCATAGAAGATTATCTCTCAAAAAAGAAGGGCTAAAGCATGGCTTACAAAGACCTGAGGGAATTCATAAAGGTCCTTGAAGAAAGGGGACTTCTTAAAAGGATATCTGTTGAGGTTGATCCAGTACTTGAGATAGCAGAGATCAATGACAGGATTGTAAAACAGGGAGGACCGGCACTACTTTTTGAAAAACCGAAAGGTTCAAGATTTCCATGTGCTGTTAATCTCTTTGGCTCCTTTGAAAGGATGAGACTTGCTCTTGAGGTTAATGACCTTGATGAGATAGGTCAGAGGATGCTTGAATTCTTAGAGCCAGAGATACCTACTAATATAATAGAAAAGCTTAAGATGCTTCCAAAGCTTAAGAGACTCTCTGATTTTCTTCCAAAATATGTGAAATACGGTCCATGTAAGGAGGTAATAATAAAAGATAAGCCTTCCCTTGAAATATTTCCCATTCTCAAGACCTGGCCCCTTGATGGTGGAAGATTCATAACCCTTCCCTTGGTCTTTACAAAGGATCCAGAAACAGGAGCGAGGAATTGCGGGATGTACAGGATGCAGGTTTACGATGAAAGGACAACAGGCATGCACTGGCATATGCATAAAGATGGTGCAAGGCACTATAGAAAGGCAGAGGCAATGGGCAAGAGGCTTGAGGTAGCTGTAGCAATTGGCTCTGATCCAGCTACAATATATTCTGCTACAGCACCACTTCCAGAGGGTATTGATGAGATGCTCTTTGCAGGATTCCTGAGACAGGAACCTGTAGAGCTCGTTAAATGCGAGACAGTTGATTTGGAGGTTCCAGCTAATTCAGAGATTGTTCTTGAAGGATACTGTGAGCCCTTTGAAAGAAGAATAGAAGGCCCTTTTGGTGATCATACAGGATATTATTCCCTGCAGGACGAATTCCCTGTATTTCACATAACCTGCATAACCCACAGGAAGGATGCCATATATCCTGCCACTATTGTTGGAAAGCCTCCAATGGAGGACTGCTTTATTGCAAAGGCAACGGAGAGGATATTCCTTCCATTAATAAAAAAACAGCTTCCAGAGATAGTGGACATGAATCTTCCAATTGAGGGAGTCTTTCACAATTTAGCAATAGTCTCTATTGATAAGCGTTATCCAGGCCATGCAAGAAAGGTCATGTATGCCCTCTGGGGAATGGGACAGCTCAGCTTTACAAAGATAATCATTGTTATGGACAAAGATGTAAATGTCCAGGATATCTCGGAGGTTCTCTGGAGGATAGGCAATAATGTTGACCCCAAAAGAGATGTTGTTATTCTTGAAGGTCCCCTTGATGTCCTTGAGCATGCCTCTCCCATACCTGCCTATGGTGGAAAGATGGGTATAGATGCCACAAAAAAATGGCTCTCTGAAGGATTCACAAGACCCTGGCCACCAGATATAAAGATGTCAGAGGAGATTGTGAGGCTTGTCACAGAAAGGTGGAAGGAATATGGATTCTGAGTAGATTAAAAAACCACTGGCTTGATATTGTAGCCGAAAAATTCAAAACAATCAGCCAAAGAGGTTCAAAAAAGGATTTTTACTACCCTTACTTTGGAATTAAAAATTCCTCAATAGAAGAGGTTTGTATTGCCTTTATTAAAAGATTTAAGAATAAAGGCATAAATAGTAACCATGTGCTCAAGAGCTTATGTATTTTGAGGAGGCTGACCAAGAAACAGAACCCAAACTTTTAATAAAGAAGTGTACTGGGCTGATGTGAAGGATCTTTTTAAAAATAATATAAAGGAATTTGAGAGTTATACTCCAATAAAGTCTTCCAGCTCCTTTTCAGTAATCTCAATCTGAGCTCCCCAGGTCTTAAGTACCTTTGAGGATAGATAGCTTCCGGCTACGCCACATTTTTTTAAATCAAATCCTTTAATCAATCCATAAAGCACACCAGCAGAAAAGGCATCTCCAGCACCTGTGGTATCAATGACCTTTTCTGCAAGGCTCCTCTGATAATGAAGCTCTTCTTTTAAGCTTAATATAGCTCCTTCCCTGCCGAGTGTCACGGAGATGAATTCAGGTCCAAGACCGTGAATTTTTTTTATGGCACTTTCTAAATCCATTGAAGGAGTTAATAACTCCAGTTCATCTTTATTGAGAAATAATATGCTGGACCTTCTAAGAATGGGCTCTAGAATTTCCAGTCCATACTTCACATATAACATACCTGGAGAGAAACTGACCCTGATATCTCCTGAAAGTTTTAATACCCACTCCATCTGTCTCTTAAAGGCCCTTTCTCCAGCAAGGCTTGTTACATGAACTAACTGAAAATCCCCTTCCGTTGGATAATCAATTTCTTCAAGGCATAGATTCACACCTGGCAGCACATAGATAGAACGCCTTCCGAGACCATCGACAAATACAAAGGCCTTTCCTGTCTGTCCCTTCACTCTATTAATACAAAGCCTGACCCCTTTTCTCTTCAGAGATTCTTCAATCAGGTCTCCATCATCATCATTTCCCAGTACACCAAAAAAAGAACAAGGTATCGAAAGCTGTGAAAGTATTGAAACTGTATTTGCTGCACTACCTCCAGGTGATTTATAAAACTCCTGCACAAAGGTTTCGCCATCAGCAAGGAATTCATCAACCCTGAAAAGATAATCCATATTTAGTGCGCCAATGCCCATAACAGAAACGTCTTTCCAAAGCCCTGAAATCATAAAAACTCTCTATTGATCCCTTGTCATGAATACTGTGACTTATGTTTACCCAAGCTGGGCAGCCCTTCCACGAATCTTTCTTCTCATTATTTTGTGAACTGTAATCAGTGCCTCCATATCTTCTGTCTCACGTATAAGGGCATACTCTGCATTGTATGGAACAGGATTAAGAGCCTTCAAGCCTTCATATCCATATCTGTAAAAATTTTCAATTGGCAGTATAACTGCCTCAAGTGTTTCTGAGGCAACGGCAATTGTTCCATAGGGAAGGGAGTATTCATTTCCATTAAAGACAATAGCAAGCCCTCCACTTTTATTAACATAATCAAGCATCCTGAAATCAGTAATGCTATCGCCAATACAAACTGTTTTTGAAGGTTCAACATTAAACTTCTCCATAAATCCTATCAATGCTTCTACCTTTCTCCTGCCACCGGTAACCCTGATCTCCTTTATATAACTGTAAATTTCTAAATGAGGCAATTTCTTAAAATAAAACTCATCAAGTTCCTTCTTAAGTCTTTCATCATCATTTAAGGAAATCTCCAGTATCCTTTTTTTCTCTGAAAGAATCAATTCCCTTTCTTCAGTCCTAAGCCTTAAATTAGCCTTAAAGGCTGTGCAGGCAATGAATTCCGGTGATATGCCGAGCCTTGAGCCTATGTTATGAGCATGTGGTTCATAGCTTGTTGATATAATAACAACCGGGAATCCCTTATCTTTAAGTTTCTCAACAGTCTCTTTTGCTCCTGGTGTAAGCCCTGCCTTCTGGGAGACCTTTAATATGTCCTCTCCGGTAATGCCTTCTGAAAGGAGAAAAGGAACTATCAGATATAGTGTATCACCTGGTTCATAACCAGGCCTCTCTTCAAGGGTGAGTATGTCATCGTATCTTGAAATCCTTTCAAAGAGTTCATAACCTCTTTCTGTAAGACCCATAACCTCAAAGGCATTATCCTGAGGTGAAAGCGGTCCTTCCAGGTCAAAGGCTATTAGCCCTGATGAACCTTTCAATCTCTTCACTCAGATCAATTCCTCCTGCTTTTATTTCTTCTAAATTAAAACCCCTCTCAGAAAATCTTTTTAAAGTTATAATTATCAGCGGTATTTCCCTCAGGAATTCTTCTTCTCTTATCCTTTTAAATAGTGGATATTCCTCGCCATAGATTTTTTTAATATCCATTAAGGACATATTCATGAGATCTGCTTCAAGTTTGTTCCAAAGGAGCTCAAAATCTGGTCTCCTCAGACTGAACCTGCAGTAAGTCACAGCAGGTCCTTCATCAAGCTCAGGCGTGACAAGGTGTATCTGGGCACCAGCATAATAAGCTCTTGTCCTTATTAATTCCCACACCACCTCCTGCCAGCTGCCCTTTGGACCTCCCGGTATTGCTGGATGGAGGTTCAACATCCTGTGTTTTTCTGTAAGTGACTTTCCGGCAATAAGCATATAACCAGCCAGAAAGGAAAACTCTACCCTGTAATCTCTGATAAGCTTCCAGACCTCATTGTGATACTCCTCCCGCCACAATTCTCTGTCACGAAGTCTCATATCAGGAAGGAATTTTTTTGATGAAAATGTTATGGTCTTAAGACCCTGAGACTCTGCGTAATCAAGAAATCTATCTGTGATAGGAGATTCTCCTCTTTCCCTGTTGCAGAATAAAAAGGCTATATCAATCCTGAGCCCCCTCTCCCTTTCCCTTAGAACCACCTGAAGGAGCCTCCTTGCCTCCTCATCTCTACCTGTGGAAAACCATCCTATCTGCATGTAAAATAATACCAGAATCAAATAAAAGATAAAAGGTCTTCAGGCTAACATATTTTTTAAAATAAAGGTGAGCATATAATATCTTAATTTTATATCAAGTTTATATCAAGATTAAAAAATATTTTCGAAAAAGATTACCGTACCTTGATACCATTAAGAATCTAAGACCTCTCTTACAACTACAGCCAACTGTCGTGCATTTAGAGGCTTATCAAGAAATTTTATCTCCTGTTTAAAACTCCCTTTTTCAATTTTTATGTCCTCAGTATATCCTGAAATCAAAAGTATTTTAAGGCCCGGATAGAGGGCCTCGACTTCCTTTGCTAGCCTGTCACCTCTCATCTTTGGCATTATCAGGTCAGTAATTAAAAGGTCTACCTTTCCCTCTTTTTCTTTAAGTATCTCAAGAGCCTTAATACCATCCTCAGCCTCATAAACACGGTATCCGAGTTCTATTAAAACACTCTTCATGAACTCCCGTACCGCTTTGTTGTCTTCAACAATAAGTATACTTTCATCTCCAGAGGGTATACTCTCCGGAAATAAGGTCGAAGATATCTGAGCAGGTTGCTCATCTGTTTTTGGAAAGTATATCTTAAATGTCGAACCACGACCTTGCTCACTGTGCACTGAGATATGTCCTCCGCTCTGCTTAACTATTCCATATACAGTCGCAAGGCCAAGACCTGTACCCTTTCCTTTCTCCTTTGTCGTGAAAAAGGGTTCGAATATACGGGCCTTTACTTCCTCAGTCATACCTATACCCGTATCTTCCACAGCTAGCATGACATATTCTCCAGGCGTTACGGAAGGCTCAGTCATGGCACAATCATCATCAAAAAATGTATTCGATGTATGAATGGTAAGAACACCTCCATCAGGCATAGCATCACTTGCATTTGAGACAAGATTCATCACCACCTGTTCAATCTGTGCAGGGTCAGCCTTTATATTCCATAAAGAGGGATAAAGGTCAAGTTTAAGCTCTATGTCTTCTCCTATAATTTTCTTTATAAGTTTTGAGATACCCAGAACAATCTCATTCAGATTCATAACCTGAGGTTTCATAACCTGTTTTCTGCTGAAGGCAAGGAGTTGCTTTATGAGTGAAGCTGCCTTCTCTGCTGATTCAAGGACAGCATCTATATGTCTTTTTAATTCCGGATAATCATTCAACTTCATAGATACAATCTCGGAAAAACCTATTATAGCTGTTAGATAATTATTAAAATCATGGGCAATGCTTCCTGTGAATCTTCCTATAATCTCCATCTTCTGTGCCAGCCTTAATTTCTCTTCCATTTCTTTTTTGTCTGTTATGTCATTTGCAATAATAATAAATGTACGCTCCCTGTTTCCCATTGATATGGAACTCAACTGAAAATTCCACACCCTGCTCTTTCCATCAGCACATCTGATCCTGTAATCTAAATATTCATTAATTGCCTCTTGCGGGGAGTTGAATTCTCTAAAGGGAGGGTTACATTCAAGATATTGATTCAACTCACTCAGGGTTTTAATCTTTTCTATATCATAACCAGTTATGTCTCTGAAGTTTCTGTTAAGAAAAGTAATCCTTCCTGTTTCAGTCGTAATTATTACCGGGTTCGGTGCATTCTCTATCAAAGAACGAAATCTTTCCTCGTTTTCCCTTATTAATCTATATCGCTCCCGATGTCTTAAATATCCAGTGATACCAGCAAAAAGAAATCCCAGACCAATAAGACCCATCAGTCCATAAACAATAAATTTCCTGTAATCCTGCACGCTACGGACAGGAGTCCATTTTTCAAGCATCCTTTTCATAATACCACCCTCTCTGAACTCCTTGAGTGTACTTTCAAATATATCCCTTAAATCACCTCTTTCTCTGTTCACTGCAATTGCAATGCTGTCTCGGGTTAAAAGGTCGGGAAAACCCAAAATTCCCTTCTTGATCTTAATCTTTCCAAGGTATTTTTCGTGCATCAGTACCATCGAATTAATATAGTCATTTATCACGAGATCCACAGTGCCCTCTATAAGGGCATTAATGCTTTCTTCTGTTGAGGCGAAGGTGATAATCTGAAGATTCTTGAACTTTTTTGCAAGCTCCCTTGCCTTTATCTCACCTGTTGCAAGTTTTTTAACACCGATCCTCTTACCTGATAGATCTGCTTCAGGCTCACTGTCTGCCCTGTAAACATAGACTAGACCGGTTTCAAGATAAGGAGATGTAAATTTAATAAATCTCTCTCTTTCATCAGTTACGTATATAGCACCAATGCCTATATCTGCCCTGCCTTCTTTAAGTGCATTTAGAACTTCCTGAAAAGGAACAATCTCAACCGGACATATCAAACCATTTGTCCTGCATATCATTTCAAGAAGGTCTATATCAAAACCTGCAAGTCTTCCATTTTCATAAAAAACAAAAGGAGGATATATAGAGGCAACGACCTTAATCTCCTTTTCAGCTGAGAAAGAGCGTGCGGGTATGATTATCTTTATAAATATAAAAAGTGGTATAAATATTTTTATAAGTGAAAACCCCATGCCATCATTTTATCACATACTAATATTAAACTTTATACAGATAAAGCAAGATTTTCATATACAAGGTTGTTCCAATTGCGGATAGAAAAAAGAGCAGATGACTAACTTTGTCTAATCTTTCTACAATAAAAAGTATTGACAAAATATATTATTTTGCTTTATATTCTTTACCTTAGAAAGAGCATTTTGCTCTTTTAAATAACCTGAAGGGGGGTAGTGAATTGCATGCTTTAGGTATTCACTTATTAGTTGAATTAAGGGATTGTAATCCTGAGATTCTCAAGAATCTTGGAGAAGTTCGTGACGCCCTAGTAACAGCTGCAAAGAAAGCAAAGGCCACAATTATTGATGTATCCTTTCATGAATTCAATCCATTCGGAATTAGCGGCATGGTTATCATTGCCGAATCTCACCTCTCCATTCACACCTGGCCAGAATACGGTTATGCAGCTGTAGACATCTTTACCTGTGGTGACACTATCAAGCCGGAGGTAGCTGCCGAGTATCTGATTAAGAGATTTGAATCCAAAAATCCCTCAATTGTGGAGATGAAGCGAGGAATCCTTTCTCTTGATGGAAGAAAGCTACCACACAAGGTAACAGATGTTCAGCTTGAGCTTGTAACCTGATTCTGTCTATAATTTAAAAAGACACAGGGCTTAAGCCCAAGTAAGGAAGTTTTTTCTTTTAAAGAATCAGAAAGTGGGTGATGCGTAATTCAGTGGAGATTTTGAAGATCTCTTAACCCACATGGATTACGCATCACATCCTTACAAGTCATGTTTTATCCTTGAGTGCTGCAATACCGGGGAGTTCCTTACCTTCAAGTAGCTGTAGGGCAGCTCCTCCTCCCGTTGAAATAAAGGATATACTGTCTGACACCCCTGCTCTGTGGACAGCAAGATCTGTATCCCCGCCGCCTACAATTGTTAGTGCATAGGCATCTGCTACTGCCCTTGCCACAGCAAAGGTCCCACGGGAAAAGGCATCTATCTCAAAAACTCCCATAGGTCCATTCCATATAATCGTCTTTGCATCCTGTATGACCTCAGCAAAGAGTCTTGTGGATGCAGGACCTATATCAAGAGCTTTCCAGCCTTTAGGAATTTCCTGAATGGGTACTATCTTTGTTTCGGCACCCTTTTCAACTGACTGCGCTATTACACAATCCACGGGAAGATAAAATTTAACCCGGCTCTCACGAAGCCTGTCCATTATTCTTGTAGCCAGGTCAATCATCTCCTCTTCTACAAGAGAATCACCGACATCAAACCCCATAGCCTTGATAAATGTGAATGCCATTCCACCGCCAACTATTACTTTGTCAACCTTCTGAGCGAGGTTCTCTAACACACCGATCTTACCTGAGACTTTTGCTCCTCCTAGAATTGCAACAAAGGGCCTCACAGGTGACTCCACAGCACCCTTAAGGTACTGAATCTCCTTTCTCATCAAAAATCCTGCTGCACCGGGTATGTATTTTGGAATACCCACAATAGAGGCATGTGCCCTGTGTGCAGCTCCGAAGGCATCATTAACATAGTAATCTGCAAGGCTTGCAAGGGCCTTAGCAAAATTATCGTCATTCTTTTCTTCCTCAGGATGAAATCTCAGGTTTTCAAGAAGTATTACATCACCCTTACCCATATTTTTTACAGCTTTCTCAACCTCAGCACCTATGCAATCTTCCAGAAAGATGACCTCTTTATTCAGAAGCCTGCTCAGTCTCTTCGCTACAGGTCTCAGACTGAATTTTGGATCAACCTTTCCCTTTGGTCTTCCAAGATGAGAAGCAAGGATCACGGAGGCACCTTCATCAATTGCATAATTGATTGTTGGAAGTGTTGAACGTATCCTTCTATCATCTGTAATATTCTGTGCCTCATCAAGAGGAACATTGAAATCAGCCCTAATAAAAACCCTCTTGCCTTTTATATTGAGATCTTCAATGGAAAGTTTATTAAGGACATTTGCTGGAGTAATCTCATTATTTGCCATCTTTCCACCTCATTTTAAAAGATAGAGTATTAAGTCCTTCAGTCTGCTGCTGTAACCCCATTCATTATCATACCAGGCAAATACCTTGACCATCCTTTTTTCTATAACGGCTGTAAGGCTAGCATCAACTATTGCTGAATGGGGATTGCCGTTAAGATCAGTTGATACAAGTGGCTCTTCAGAATACTCCATGATACCTTTAAGAGACCCTTCCGCAGCCCGTTTAAGTGCTCCATTGACTTCTTCAACAGTAACATCCTTGCTTACCTCTGCAACCAGGTCAACAAGGGATACATTTGCTGTTGGAACCCTTATGGCTATGCCGTCAAGCTTGCCCTTAAGCTCTGGCAGCACCAGGCCAACAGCCTTTGCAGCACCTGTTGTAGTGGGAATCATGTTTAATGCAGCAGCCCTTGCCCTTCTGAGGTCTTTGTGGGGAAGATCAAGAATTCTCTGGTCATTTGTATAGGAGTGGATTGTTGTCATAAAACCTTTAATTATTCCAAATTCTTTGTGAAGAACCTTTGCTACAGGAGCAAGGCAGTTTGTGGTGCATGAGGCATTGGATATTATCTTATGGGCCTTTTTATCAATCATCTCTTCATTTACTCCCATACACACTGTCACATCAGGGTCTTTTGCAGGGGCAGAAATTATTACATATTTCACACCGCCCCTAAGATGCTTTGAGGCTCCAGCCCTGTCTGTGAATCTTCCCGTAGATTCTACTACTATTTCCACGCCGAGGTCTTCCCAGGGTATCTTTTCAGGCTCTGTTTGTGCAAATACCTTAATATTCTTTCCATTAACCGTGATGCTATCAGAGGTATAGCCTATATCGGCCCTGAATATTCCGTGAACTGAATCGTATTTAAGGAGATGGGCGAGGGTCTTTGAATCCGTAAGGTCATTAACAGCCACTATCTCTAAATCCTTGACTTCCGAGCAAGCCCGGAAAAAATTCCTTCCAATTCTTCCAAAACCATTAATACCTACCCTGACAGCCATAATTATACCTCCTCAAAAATTCAGGTATCTTAAAGTGATACCCCTTTATCAAAAGAATATTCAAAAAGATTTATAACCGTGCCTGTTTTGAGTTTTGGATAAAAATATGTGGACTTTGGCGGCATCCTTAGAGAAGAAAGGGCAACAATTTCCACTTCCTCCACCTTTGTTGCATTCAAAAAAAATCCAGCCCTGTACTGGCCGCTATCCACAAGTTTTACAACTTCTTCAGGATTCATTTCATAAAGTATTTCACTTATTCCAAGGAGTTTATCAAATATTAGATTATGGAGTATTGAAACATCAAGATATCTCAGAGCTGGATGGAGATCGGAAAGGTCCTTACCCAGGTATCTAAGAATAAAGGTCTGGTTTTGGGTATAAAGACCTAAAGTATGCTCCTTTCCAAGAATCTTTTTCACTATATCAGAAGGTTTTTTAAGCCGCACCCTTGATATTTCAAAATACTCTTTGAGCATCTCGTGCCATCCGGAAGGCAAATCTCTTATTGCCCTGTGGGTTGGAAGAATGGTTATTCCATCATCAGCCATGTTTGCAAGAAACATCAATACATAATCATAGGGCTCCGTACCATCATCATGGGGATTGAGGGAAGATATCTCTTTTTTAAACTGAAGTGCTGTCTCATATCTGTGATGACCATCAGCTATGAATATGGCTTTGTCTGAGAGCTCCTTTCTTATAATTTCAATATCTCTTTCAGAATAAATTATCCAGAGGGAATGTTTGATGCCCTCCTCATCTACAAACTGAAAAAATGGTTTCTGTCTTCTAAGATCATAGAGTATTTTGCTTGATCTTCTTTCAGGGCTTTTATAAAGAGCATATATAGGACTGATATTTCCATTACATGTTTTCATGAGATTAAGCCTGTCTGTCTTTGGCTTAGAATGTGTTGCTTCATGAGGATGGATATTACCCTTTCCGAATTCCTCTATTTTAACAAGGGCCATAAAGCCAGTGAGTGTTTTATTTTTTCCATGAACCTGGTAATCAATCTGGTAAGCATAGAAAGCGGGTTTTTCTGCTGTTATGAGTATTCCAGAAGTTAACCAGCTCTTAAGCAAATCTCTTGCTCTTGTATATTTATTAGAATACTCACTGTCTCCTGGCATTTCTCTTCCATAATCTACATGAAGTATGTTATAGGGAGTCTTATTATAAAGCCTTTCCCTTTGATCTTCAGAAACCACATCGTAAGGGGGTGCCACCACATCCGCCATGTTAACACGTCCAGGATTAAATAAAACCGCCTTAAAAGGTCTTATCTCGGCCATTAAATCTCCATAAAAAGAGTAGTGGTGAATTGTAATTAGTAATAAGTTTGCGATAGCAAAGATTAAAAAAGCTCTGAACCCTCACTCATTACTAATCACTGATTATTGAAAATCTTCGCTCATATAATATCATATATCTTTTTATGCTTCAACCCCGCAGATTTTAAACTCCTTCTCTGCTTATTTCAGGCGTTATTTTTATAATTTTATACATTGTGAAATTGGTGTTGGCTATACTCCTGAGATTCAGATGGAATCTTTTAAGACCATGCGCTAACTTGAGATTTGATGCTTATCATGATTAGCAATAAATTTCACAAAAAGGAAGTAAAGAAGAGGCAAAATTCACCTATCCTGGAGTGAAGGAGTACAGGCCTATTACAATAGCATTTATAGAAAGGCAAAGAGCTTTATTCACATTGATAGATATCATTACCACCGTATAGCAACAGACCTTGAAAGTTTGAATTAGCAGGCAAGGTAATAAGGCATGCACAGAGACTCTGTCTTAAGATATAGATATTAGAAATTTATACTTTACAAGAAGGTAAGGCTCGGAAGTCAGAATTGGTATCCTAAGAGTATAGAGTGATTTAAAAGACCAATAGCCTGAGGAGTAGCGAATCCTAAAAATAGGGACAATCCCTATTTTTTGCCATGGCAGGAATGTCCGAAGACTATTTAAACCTACGAGGTGGTAATTTTCATCTTCACTTTCATACTCCTTTGATATTCCTTCCATAAATATATTAAAAAAAGGTCAGTGAGTTCTACTTCCATGGGTGTGTCCTCCTTTCTTTGAGAAATTCATTGTTAATTATGGAGGATACATCCTTTTTTCTTTAATTTTCAATTTTACACAGAAAATTTTACATTACCCCTTGCGCTGGTGTTTTGACTGAAATTCAGGGATTTTATTATAATAGTAAGAGTTATCTCCGATTGAGGCCTTCTCTTGGAGATTTTAATAATTAATATAATTGAAAGGAGGGAAGTTTATGCCTGCAGAAAAAGGGAAATCAAAAACAGATGTTGCTGCAAGACTTGAGGCTAAAAAACAGACACACTACTGCAGCAACTGTGGAAAGAAGGTGGAAGTTGTTCTTTCTGTCTCGCCATCCGGTAAGAAAAGGATGAGGCGGCTCTGCTGTGAACAGTAACAAAGTAGGGGTGAATATTCACCCCTACTTAATCTCATAGATTGCTTTCTTTCTGTTTTCTAAAACTTCTCGTCTCCAGGTCTCAAGACCTTCCTGCCCCATCATGGCCTTTGTGTAAATCTTCCCGCTTTCAACAGCAGGTTGATTGAAAGGATTAATGCCATAAAGTATACCTGTAAAGGCAGTTGCAATCTCAAGGAAGTGGAAGAGACTTCCCAGACTGTGAGCGTTAATAGCAGGTACAGTAATAGTCATATTTGGTCTTCCTGCCTTCATGAGACTCAGTGCAGTTGATTCCTGCTCTGTCTTTATGAGCTCTGAAAGATAATGACCTCCGAGAAAAGAGAATTCCTTTATGTCTTCGAAGATTGGTGGAATTTTTACATCCCTTCCGTAATCTTCTATCTTTATGAAGATAACCACCTTGTCATCCGGTCCTTCTATCCAGAGCTGTAGCTGTGAATGCTGGTCCGTAGCTCCTGTTGAGGGATAGGGCATCAGTCCTCTACCATCCTTACCCAGGCTCTCTGCCCATAGCTGGCAGAACCATTCTGAAAGAGATTTTAAGGAGTCAGCATAGGGCATAAAGATGTTTATTCTTCTAGAAAAGTTTATATCGTTAATATAAAGAAGTGCTCCGAAGAGATAGGCAGGATTTTTGAAAATATCAGGTTCGTCACACTTTTCATGAATCTCCCTTGCACCCTGAAGAAGCTCCTGGGGCAGGATATTTATTACAGATGCACATAGAAGACCAACAGAACTCAGGACTGAATATCTTCCAACCACTCCAGCAGGAATGGGCAGACTTTTTAGATTATGCTCTCTTGCAATTCTTCTAAGCGGTCCCTTTTCCGGATCTGTTGTAATTATAAAATGCTCTTCAGGTTTAAGCCCGGATTTTTTGAGAATTTCCCATATTATCATGAAAGACGCAATGGTCTCGCCTGTAGTACCTGATTTTGAAATGACATTAAAAACGGTTTTTTTTAAATCAATCTGCTCCAGTATTTTATGCAAAGTAAGTGGATCAACGTTGTCATATATATAGACAGCTGGTACAGGACTGACATGGAGACAATCCCTTATCACTCTGGGTCCGAGGGCAGAGCCACCGATTCCGAGTATAATAAAATTCTCAGCTCTCTCTCTCACCCACTGTCCTGTCTTTTCTATCTCAGAAGTATTCTGAAAAGGAAGATCAAGGAATTGTAGCTCCTGAAATTCTCTTTTTATTATTTTTTTATGGCTATCTTCTATTGTGGGTCTGAGTTTATTGAGGTCTTCAGGGCTTACACCCCTTTTACCAAGAAAATCTTCCATCATGAATGAATAGTTAAGCTTCATCTGTTCCTCCTTATTCCAGGTCAACTTTAAGTGTATACTCGATTCAGAAATCAGTACTTTGTCGCCTTTGTTTTTCTTTATATTCTATAGGTCTTTCTCTGAGCCCCCTTTTACCCCATATTCCCCTATGCTCTTCTTTTGCCTTTCTTTCAGCTCTAACAAGTCTGTCAACATATTTTACGTTCGGTGGCAGTGTAAAAAGTACAGCATATCCCTCAAGGAGCATCCTTTCATTAATAAAGACTCCTTCTTCAGTAAAGAGATAGACTAATAGTCTTTCATATTTATCAAATTTCTCCAGATCGGTCTCTATAAAAACAGTCTTGCCATTTCCAAGCATCTTGTCCAGTGCTTTTTTGGCTCTTTCACCCCAAGGTCTCTGTCCCATCTCTGGAGCATCTATTCCTATGAGCCTTGCCTTGTATACTCTATGGTCTATCTTCAATGAGAGGGTATCTCCATCATGGATATCAAGAACCACTGCTACTGTTTGAGCTGGCACATTATTTTCAGTACTTCTGTCTTTCTGGGAAAGGAGATAATATCCACTTGTGAGAAGAAAAAGAATTATAAAGATATATGGATATCTTGCCCTTCTCTTCAGAAGGGGATATCCTATCTTTCCTGATGGAGATCTGTGTTTTAAAAATAACTTCTCCTTATTTAACATTTTTCAGTACCCGCCTTACTGTCATCACAAGGGTTTTAGGAGATACCGGTTTCTGGATAAATGCCTTTGCTCCACCCTCAAGTATCCTGTTAATGTCAGAAAATATTTCTGCACTGTAGCCAGAGGAAAGGATTATCTTTGCATCCTCTTTTATTTCTTTTAATATCTGGAAGACCTCCCTTCCGCTCATCTTTGGCATTACAAGGTCAAGTATAACTGCATCAATGCTCTTTTCTTTAAAGAGCCTTATTCCCTCTCTTGGATCTGTTGCTGTGAGGACCTTGAAGCCAGCCTTTCCAAGTACATCCTTATAAAGATCACATATATAGGGTTCGTCATCAATGATGAGGATTGTTCCAGTTATTGCTTCGTCAAGCCCTTCTTCAATATCTGTTCCTTTGAGCTCTTCAGAATATACCGGAAGGTATATATTAAATCTCGTTCCCCTGCCCGGCTCACTGTAAAGATTTATGTATCCTCCATGATTTGTAATAATAGAGTGCACAATATACAATCCCAGACCAGTACCTCTATCAGGCTCCTTTGTGGTGAAGAAAGGGTCAAATATCTTGCTCTGAATATCAAGGGGAATGCCTGAACCAGTATCTTCTACAGTCAATTTTATAAAATTCATGCCCTTCTGTGGACCGATACTGTTTGCCGCTCCGTTTTCGCTACCTACAAGGTCTGTTGCTATCAGGAGCTTTCCACCCTCTGGCATTGCATCCCTTGCATTTATGGCAAGATTCATAAGCACCTGACTTATCTGGGAAGAATCAGCCCTTATGCTTGGAAGCCCCTCTTTCAATTTCAATTCAATATCTATCTCTGGAGGTATGCTCTTTCTTAAAAGCTCAACGGTCTCAATTATTATTGCATTAACATTTACAGACCTGAATTCAGCATGCTCTTTCCTTGACACTGTAAGAATCTTTTTTGCAAGATCTGCTCCCCTGTTTGCAGATTTTTCTATGATCTCTGCGTATCTGAAGAGATCCTCTCTGTTAGAGAGGGCATCTTTTAATAATTCCGCATACCCGAGAATACTTGTAAGGATATTATTAAAATCATGGGCAATGCCTCCAGCGAGGGTGCCTATCGCTTCCATCTTCTGAGCCCTGAGAAGCTGTTCATAAAGCTTTTTCTCCTCAGAAATATCCCTCTGTATGGAGACGAAATAGGTTAAATTCCCTGAACTATCAAAAAGCGGGAANATACTTGCAGCGGAAATATAAATCTCACCTGATTTTTTTCTGTTTATAAACTCGCCCTTCCAGGGAAGCCCGCTCAATATGGTCTGCCAGAGACTTCTGTAGAATTCACTATCATGAAGTCCGCTCTTAAGGATATTAGGATTTTTTCCCAGAGCTTCAGCCTTTGAATAACCTGTTACGGTCTCAAATGCACGGTTGACATAGACTATGTTACCATCCCTGTCTGTAATAACAATCATATCAAAGGCACTGTCTATAATACTTTTAAACCTCTTCATCTCTTCAATCACCTGTTCTCTCTGAAGACCTATGGCTATGTCTGCTGTTATTGCCTTAAGAATAGCCTCGTCTTCCTCCGTGAATTCACCATACTGTTTGTTTGCAAAATAAAGTGCTCCGAGAGGTCTGCCCTCTGCTGAAAATACTGGATAACCGATAAAGGAAGTTATCTCTGGATGGTCGTCAGGGAGCTTGCCGGAAAAGGCAGGATGATTTTTAATATCACTGATCCTTACAGGTGTCATGCTTAGCTGCATGAATTTAAGAATCCCTTTACCTTCGGGCATGATTGAGGGTTTTATTTCAACACCTGATACAATAAGGTCAGAGAATTTACCGTGCTGGTCATATATTGCAAGGGCAGCATGCTGGGCATCAAGAATCTCCCTTGAATATTCAAGTATATTTTTAAGAACGCTTTTAATTTCAGAAATGGTATTTAATTCAACAGCAATTTTATGAAGTATGATATATTTCTCTGACCTCTTTTCTAACTCTTCTATAGCCTTATTAATGGCACTGCCAAGATGATCCAGCTCCCTTATTCCGGTTACCCTCAAATTTATACCCTTTTTTAAATCACTTATAAGGCCGTTTATGGGCCTGAGAAGGTTTGATCTGAGAATTATGGATGTGAGAATAATTATAAGCAGACCGCCACCTATTAATGCCTCCCTGATAAGAGATAGAGATTTGAGTCCAGGGATATCCTTTTCGTCTATCAGCACATAGATGGTCGTCTTTGCCGAAGTTCTTTTTAGTGCATAGTATTTAGAACTATCATGTTTTAATTCTGTGACTTCTCCTTCATGAATTTCCTGGCCTTTTATTTTTTCCAGGAGTCTGCTATCAATATTAAATATTATTGATAGCTTTTCAGAAAATATGGCAAAAGGAAGTGTTTCAGGAAATTCCTTTTCAAAAAAATGGATCTCTTGAGAAGAGGTCGTTAACAATTCAAGCTCAATGCTTTCTGCCAGAAGCCTTTTCTGTGCATATTCTTTTATAAATCCTGCAGTAATTTTTTCGGTTATTATAACTGTCAGGAAGAGAGCTAAGATGATAACAGTTAGAAGAGGAAATATTATCTGTAGCTGAAGACTTCTCTGTCTCATCACTTCATAGGATACATAAAGTTATGAATCTTAGGCAAGTGAATTAGTGACTCTGAAAATCTGGCTGTAAGACCAGCCAGGATGATAGTAAGATTTTATGGGCATAAAAATTTACACGCCAGGAGCGGGGTTCTACGTGATCTCTGAAAGTTGACAATTAATATAAAGAATTCCTATACTTATTTTCATGGCAGGCTTGAGTGAAGAGATTTATAGAAAGGGATTAGAGTTATTTGAAGAGGGAAAATATCTTGAAGCAGAACCCTATCTGAGAGAGGTTATTCGCCAGAATCCTAGATATGCTGATGTCCAGAACAAGCTCGGTGTAATAGCAAGTATGAAGGGTGACCTGAGGAAAGCAGTTGAATATTTTGAGGCTGCCCTAGAGCTCAATCCCTTTTATACAGAGGCACTACTTAATCTTGCTGTAACTTACAATGAATTGGGAGAATTTCAGAAGGCCCAGGAGGCTTTCCAGAATGCCAGACAGCTTGTAATAAGTGGCAAAAAAAACATAGATCCCTATCTGGCAGGAAAGCTAGCCAATGAGCATTTTAAGCTTGGCAATCTATATTTTGATATGGACCTTTATGAAGATGCTATAGATGAATACAGGAAGGCCCTTGAGCTGCGACCCAATCTTCCCGATGTAAGGGTCAAGCTTGGTATGGCATTGAGGGCAATAGGAAAGATAGGCCTTGCTATTCAGGAATTCACACAGGCAAAGGAAATAAATCCTAACTTCGTACAGGCGTGGATTCAGCTTGGAATTACTTATTATATGCAGGGTCATGCAGGACTTGCAGTGGAGGAATGGAAAAAAGCACTTGAGATAAATCCTGAGCTAAAAGAGGTCAGGACCTATCTTTCACTCCTGAAAGCAAAAGATATTTCATGAATTTCAGCCAAGCTGCCCCAAGCCTTACAAGAGTTAATGTTAAAGAAAATCTACTCTTTATTAAAGACCTCTCCATTTATCACTTAAATAAATTAAAGGTGATTGACTCTCTTAACCTTTTAATAAAAAGAGCAGAGACATTCTGCCTGGTGGGAGAGAGCGGAAGTGGAAAGACCATGACAGCCCTTGCAATTATGAGACTCCTTCCAGAGGGGATGTCCTGTTCAGGAAGGATAATCTATAAAGACAGGGATCTCCTGACCCTTTCGCAGGAAGAGATGAGGAGACTGAGAGGCAAGGAAATTGCCATGATCTTTCAGGAACCAATGACCTCGCTCAATCCTGTACTTACAATAGGCTACCAGGTCTCAGAGATGCTTGTAACTCATATGGGTCTTTCAAAGAAAGAGGCATTAAAGGAATCAGTAAAACTTTTAAAAAAAGTAAATATACCTTCACCTGAAGAAAGACTAAGATCCTATCCCCATCAGCTCTCTGGCGGATTAAGGCAGAGGGTTATGATTGCTATGGCAATTGCCTGCAGACCAGAGCTTCTAATAGCAGATGAACCAACAACTGCCCTTGATGTCACAATCCAGGCACAGATACTTGACCTTCTTGACATGCTGAAGGAGGAGTATGGACTGACAGTGCTTTTAATAACCCATGACCTTGGAATAGTGAGGCAGCATTCAGATAGGGTTGGTGTGATGTATGCAGGCTCCCTCATGGAAATTGCTGAAACTGAGAGGTTATTTAACTCGCCTCTTCATCCTTACACAATTGGTCTTATACGGTCACTTCCTGAAATAAAAGGGATGGATTTGAAACCAATACCAGGCTCCATACCCACAATAAGAGAATTACCAGAAGGCTGCAGATTTCAGGATAGATGTGAAAGAGTTATTCAGGAATGTAGAGAAGCTGAGCCAGAACTAAGAGAGATTGAGAAAGGGCATTTTGTAAGATGTCTCAGGGTGTAAAAATTATAGAAGCAATAGAACTAAAGAAATACTTCAAGATTCATAATGGTCTTCTGAAGGCAGTTGACGGGGTCAATCTTTATCTTGAGAAAGGTAAAACGGTTGCTCTTGTTGGAGAGAGCGGCTGCGGAAAATCAACTCTTGCAAGGCTCGTTGTTAGGCTTATTGAACCAAGCTCTGGAAAGGTACTCTTTAAAGGTAGGGACATATTCAGCCTTAAGGGAGAAGAGCTCAGGATGTTCAGGCGTGCTGTACAGTATATATTCCAGGATCCCTATGCCTCTCTTAACCCAAGGATGAATATCCTCAGCACACTTTCAGAGCCTCTCAAGATTCACAGACTTGTAGAGAAAAGGGAGATTAAAGAAAGGGTTGCGGCTCTGTTAAGGTCTGTGGGATTGAACCCCGAGGATATGCATAAATATCCTCATGAATTCAGCGGCGGTCAGCGCCAGAGAATATGCATAGCAAGGGCGCTGAGCGTCAATCCTGAATTAATCGTTGCCGATGAGCCTCTATCAAGTCTCGATGTGTCTGTACAGGCACAGATACTTAATCTTCTTGGTGACCTGAGGAGAGATCAGGATCTTTCCTTTCTTTTCATAAGTCATGACCTCAGGGTTGTGCACTATTTCAGTGACTATGTTATGGTGATGTATCTTGGAAAAATCGTGGAGGAGGCTCCAGCAGAGGTGCTTTTCTCAAAACCGCTCCATCCCTATACAGAGATGCTTCTTGATTCCATCCCATCGATAACTAAACCTAAGACAAAGAAGGGTCCTTTAAGGATAGATGATATACCAAGTCCGGTTAATGTTCCTTCGGGTTGCCCCTTTCACCCAAGATGTCCGAAAAGATTTGAGCCATGTGATAGAATTGTACCCGAGCTTAAAGAGAAGGATGGCTCAAAGGTGGCCTGCCATCTTTATTAGAGTTAAATGCCATCTTATTCCAGAACTTTTACAACGAAGCTTTTTGCTTTCTTAAATTTTATTACTTTTTTGTCCAGCCAGCGGGTTCAAATTCAAAATATCTATACAAATAATACTTTCTTGAAATCTAAGTTCCTTAAATCTCAAATGGTGCCGGTGGAGGGATTTGAACCCACATGCCCCGAGGGGCGGGGGATTTTGAGTCCCCTGCGTCTGCCATTCCGCCACACCGGCTCTAAGAATTGGCATTAGAAATTAGAGTTATTTAAAGTTTTTGATGAAGTTTCTTATACTTCTGTCGTAGGTCTTTTCTATATGCGGTGAAAAGAAACAGGCGGGAAGCTCACCATTCTGCCTGTGATAATGCAGGCAATCACAGCACCTGAATTTTTTTGAGCAGGGTTCATAAGAGCAGGTACAGTATTTTTTATTCCTCTCAATCTTTGGACAATCCATTGATTCTTCCCTTTCTAAGTATTCCTGCAATATAATGGAAATTATCTTGCTTGATCCATCTCACCAGACCTATTTCATTATCATTAATTATGAGCACATGTCCTGGCTCAAGAGGAAAATCTGTTACAACGCAGAGACCACCTTCGCTTTTATTTATAATCCTTCCAGATGCCTCTACCCTTCTTGTCTCAAGGAACTCATGGATATTCAGAGAAAAGGTGATTTCCTCTGAAAGAACTATCCTTGGATATCTTCTCTTCTCAATCATTTAAGTTATTATATCATAAAAAATAAATTATTCAGTCGAATTAAATTATAATAAACCAGTATGGTTTTTGAATTGTTTAAAAAAGATTCAAGGGCACGGCTTGGCAGACTGATCCTCAAACGAGGTTCAGTTAATACACCTGCCTTTATGCCAGTGGGCACAAATGCTACTGTGAAGGCCCTTTCTCCTCAGGAGCTCAAAGAGATTGGTGCTGAGATAATTCTTTCAAATACCTACCATCTTTATCTTAGGCCTGGAGTGGATGTAATTGAGAAGGCAGGCGGACTCCACAGTTTCATGAACTGGGACGGTCCTATCCTTACAGATAGCGGAGGTTTTCAGGTATACAGTCTTTCTGCATTAAGGGAGATTACAGAAGAGGGCGTATGGTTTCGCTCCCATGTAGACGGGTCTCTGCATTTTCTTGGACCTGATGAGGCAATGAGGATACAGCAAATCCTCGGCTCGGATATCGCAATGGTCTTTGATGAATGCACTCCCTACCCAGCCACCTATGAATATGCACTTAAATCAATGAACCTCACACTGAAATGGGCTAAGAGATGCAAGGACCTAAAAAAAACTGATCAGGCACTTTTTGGAATCATACAGGGTGGCATGTACAGGGATTTGAGGATAGAGTGCCTGAATAGACTGATTGATATGGATTTTGATGGCTATGCAGTAGGAGGTCTGAGCGTTGATGAGCCAAAGGAACTTATGTATGAGATAATAGATTATCTTGGCGAAGAGATGCCTGAAAATTATCCCAGATACCTTATGGGTGTTGGAGACCTTATTGATGTCCTTTATGCAGTTGAGAAAGGTTTTGATATGTTTGACTGTGTAATGCCCACAAGAAATGCAAGAAACGGAACACTCTTCACCAGTGAGGGAAGGCTCAGCATAAAGAGAGCAGAATTTAAATATGACAATTCTCCTCTTGACCCTGAATGTGACTGTTATACCTGTCGGAATTTTTCCCGCTCCTACCTGAGGCATCTATTTCTCACAAAGGAGATACTCTCAATGAGGCTTAATACATTGCACAATCTTCACTTTTACCTGAATTTTTTTAGAAAAATGAGAAAGGCAATAGAGGAAGGAAGGTTTCAGGATTTCAAAAACTACTGGATAGAGCGTTTCAGAACCTCCTTACTTAATGACGAGGAAAGGATGAATGAGGTAATGGATGGAAAGGATAGGAGAGATTAAAAAGGTTCTTCTGGTAACACTTTTTTTGAACTTTCTGGTATCCCTTACTAAGATTGTCCTGGGCTATACAATAAAATCTGTTGCCATACTGTCAGATGGCTTTCATTCTCTTTTTGATGGAATATCAAATATAGTCGGGTATATTGGAATCACCCTTTCCTCGAGACCACCTGATGAAAAACATCCCTATGGACACAGAAAATTTGAGACTATCTTTACCATAGGTATCGGCATTTTAATATTTATTACCTGCCTGGAGATCTTTAAAAAATCATACAGGTCATTCGTGGAAAGCAGAACACCTGAAGTCAGTCATCCTGTTTTTATCATTATGGTCTTGACACTCCTGATTAATATCTTTGTTAATCGCTATGAGGTCTCAAGGGCAAGGTTGTTGAAGAGCGAATACCTGCTGGCTGATGCAGGACATACAAGTTCTGACATCTTTGTGACCACAGGGGTTATAATGGGTCTATTTCTTTCAAAACTTGGTATGCCTCAGGCCGACGCGATTATTGGTTTTATCATTGCTATTTTGATAGCTTTAGTTGGATTAAGAATTATAAGAAGCGCAGTAGACATATTAGTTGACACGGTCCAGATGGACAAAGAAAAGATATGTAAGCTTGTAATGGATGTAGAGGGTGTTACAGGATGTCATGATATCAGAACAAGGGGTACGAAGGAATGTATATTTCTCGACCTTCACGTGGAAGTTGACAGGACCCTGTCCCTTCAGGATGCCCATGATATTGCAGACAGGGTTGAGGAAAAACTCAAAAAACAGATACCTGCAATCAAGGATGTTGTTGTCCACATAGAGCCAGGAGAGGCTGGTAAATAGAAATAAAAATGAGGCCCTCATGTTCTGCCTTGTGAACAGAGGGCGTGATTCCTGGATATGAAAAGTTTGATGTTGCAATAATTAAAGAACAATATTAAAACAGCAGTATGAGAATGTAGGAATATTTTAAATTGTTAAAAAGGATTTTTAGACCGCAGAAACTTAAGAACTTCATCTACATTGCTCATATCCTCAAAGACCACATCAGCACCTGCCTTTTTTAAAGACTCAGGTTTATAAGGACCTGTGGCAACAGCTATACATCTTGCACCATAGGGTTTTGAACAGTATACATCTCTCGGGGTATCTCCGATAACAATACAATCCTCAGGCGAAAAGGTCCTTCCTGTGAGGAGCCTGAATCTTTGTATTGCAATCGGTAGAAGCCTGTTCCTGTCTTCATCATCACTTCCAAAGGCACCGGAAGGGAAATATCTGTTCAGTCCAAAGGGCTCGAGCTTTATCCTTGCACCCTGCTCAAGATTTCCTGTGAGAAGCCCAAGGTGTATTCCTTCAATCTCAGAAAGCCTTTCAAGAAGCTCCTTAATGCCGGGTTTTAGATGCTTCCATGGATTATTGATTTCCCTTCTTAGATTTTTAAGATAGGTCTCAATTATTACCGGAAGATTTCCGTCAAAAGAGATGCCGTGTTTCAATAATCCCTCTTTCATTATCTGAATATCAGTCTTTCCAGCCATGGAGATATCTCTAAAGGCATTCTCAATCGAGAAAAGCGCCCTGAACGTCAAGTCAAGAGACCTCGTTCCAGCCTCACCTGAATCAATGAGGGTACCATCTATGTCAAAAAGAATGAGCATTATTAATTATACAAAGTTTCTCTTCTTGAGAGCCACCTATTACTCTCCGCTGTTTACGAGAATCACAAATCCTGCAAGCATAAGGACTGTACCTGTTAGTCTTTCTCTGAAATTTCTTTCATTGAAAAAGATATGGCCGTAGATAACCCCTATTAGCAGGCTGAGTCTTTTTACAGAGATCATGTAAGAGACCTTTGTAAGGTCAAGGCTCATCATGTGAAATATTATCATTAGACCATAAAAGAGGCCGGGAAGAAAAAGCCTTTTATAATTTCCTTCAAGAAAGAATCTTTTTATACTCTTTCTGCCAAGCCATAGACTGACTGGAGCAGTTAATATGACTAGCATAGTAAAATAGGTAATTCCAAAAAAAAGTGCTGAAGAATGCTCAACTGCCAACTTTCCAAGAGATGATGTTATGCTGTAAATAAAGGCAACTGCTATCATCAGCAGTGAGCCCTTCTCCTTGCCGATTGCTCTGAAGGGTTCAAGGAATCCTAACCTGGCAGCCGAGATGTTTAAGACATATCCGCCTGCTACAATAAGTATTATTCCTGATGCTGCAAGGTTTGAGACTTTCTCTCCGGCAATTATTCTTGCTGAAATTATAAGAAATAGCGGAGTTAGACTCAGAAAGGGAAGGGTAAGGCCAAGAGGAGAGCTTTTCAGTGCCTTGATATAAAGAAACACGGTTATTATCTCAAGGGGAAGGGAAAGGCAAAAGGCATAAATAAATGTTCTGTCTATTTCCGGTATCTCGATAAAAAACCAGATAAAGCCGAGTAAAGGAAGGGTAAAAAGCAGTCTTGTCCAGGCAACAAGATATTCATCCTGATCCTGAACAGCCCTTTTTGTGAGTGCGTCCGAGGTAGCAAGTGAAAAAGCCGCACCAAGGGCAAGAATAACCCAGAGAGGCATTTATTTTTTTATATCCTTACCTGCTTGAAATGCCTTTCCAAGAAACTTTCCGGTACCATAATAGAGCCTTGTCTCCGGTACAAAGAAGAAGGGTTTTATCTTTTCAATGTCAGGCCTTTTATTTTCATCAAGTTTATCTTCATCAACCTTTACATCAAGAATTTCACCTATAAACTGGGTATGAAGACCTATCTCTACTACATGATTTACCCTGCATTCAAGTATCACAGGAAACTCCTTTACATAGGGTGCATCAACATGCTCTGCCCTCTCTGGTGTAAGGCCTGTGACTTTGAATTTATCTTCCTGCCTTCCTGAGACAATGCCAAAATAATCAGCCTCCTTCAGCTGTGCTTCAGAGGGTATGCTTACAGTAAAGACCCTCTTCTCCATAAGGTTTTCATAAGTGTAAGTGGCCTTTCTGACTGAGACAGCAACCGAGGGCGGCTGGCTACAGCAGATTCCTCCCCATGCAACTATCATTACATTTGGTTTTCCTTCTTTGTCATAAGTGCCAACTGCAAGCACCGGTGTTGGAAATAATATAGGTTTTGCACCGATAGATCTCTTCATAAAGCCTCCTGTTATGCAATGCCTTTTTTAAGGATATCATGAATATGAATTATTCCCTCAATCCTTCCTTCTTTATCAGGAACTATCAGGGATGTTATTGACTTTTCCTCCATAATTGCCAGTGCCCTTGCAGCAAGCTCTTCTGCAGAAATGGTCTTGGGATTCCTTGTCATAACCTCTTCTGCCTTCATATCAAAGAAGGCCTTTCCGTGTTTCTGAATGCCCCTCCTTAAATCTCCATCAGTAATTATGCCAAGAACCCTCTTATCTCCATCAACAACCGCTGTAACACCGAGCCTTTTCGAGGATATCTCCATTATTGCATCAGTCATTAATGTATCAGGCGCTACAATTGGTATGGAATCTCCTGTATGCATTAGATCCTTCACCCTTATTAATAGTCTTTTTCCCAAACTTCCACCAGGATGATACATTGCAAAGTCCTCTTCTTTAAAGCCTCTTTTTATCAGGAGTGCAACTGCCAGTGCATCGCCCATTGCCAGTGTAGCAGTTGTTGAGGCTGTTGGTACGATTCCAAGAGGACAGGCCTCTTCTTTTACTGTTACATCAAGAGTTACATCTGCCTGCTGGGCAAGGGTTGAACCATTGTTTCCGGTTATGGCTATTAGTTTTACGTTGAATCTCTTTAAAAAGGGAATGAGCCTTATTACCTCTTCTGTTTCTCCGCTGTTGGAGATTGCAATAACCACATCTTCTGAGGTGACCATGCCCAGGTCTCCATGGCTTGCCTCTGCTGGATGCATGAAGAAGGCAGGTGTGCCTGTTGAGGCAAGAGTGGCAGCAATCTTTTTTCCTATAAGACCTGATTTACCCATCCCTGTTACAACAACCCTTCCATTAGAATTAAGGATTATCTCAACAGCCTTTTCAAAGGAAGAGTTAAGCCTTTCAATCAGGCCATAGATGGCATGTGCCTCGATCCTGAGTACTCTTTTTGCTGTTTCAAGTATCTCGCTCATTTTAAGCTTGGTGATTTAAAAATTTTTAACTTGCTGTCAGACATTCCTCATAACTGTATTAATTGAATCCTCAATTATATCAAGAAACTTTTCAAGATTCTCCATGCTTATGCTCAGTGGTGGCATTATTACTATTATATTGCCAAGGGGTCTTATGAAAAGTCCTCTTTTAAGTGCTTCGTAGGCCACCTTCCATCCTGTTCTGTCAATATATCCAAAGGACTCCTTTGTCTTTCTGTCTCTTACAAGTTCTATTCCTGCCATAAAACCACACTGCCGGATATCTCCTATATTTTCATGTTCTCTCAATTTGTTAAATCTTTCTTTAAGAAATTCTATCTTTGGCTGAAGATGCTCCAGGACCCTATCTTTTTCAAAGATATCAAGAGAGGCAAGCGCAGCAGCGCATCCGAGCTGATTACCCGTATAGGAGTGTCCATGAAAAAAGGTCTTTGCCTCTTCAAATCTTCCAAGAAAGGCATTGAATATCTCTTCGGTAGAGATGGTTGCAGCCAGCGGAAGATATCCACCTGTTATTCCCTTTGAAAGGCACATAATATCAGGAATAACTTCTTCATGCTCTACAGCAAACATCCTACCAGTCCTTCCAAAGCCGGTTGCCACCTCATCAGCAATCATGAGTATATTGTATTTACTGCATAGCTCTCTCACACCTTTAAGATAACCTGGTGGCTGAGTTATCATACCTCCTGCTGCCTGAATGAGGGGCTCGATTATAAGAGCAGCTATCTCTTCGTGATGTTTTGATAGTATATCTTCGAGGACTGAGAGGCATTCCATCCTGCATTCCGGATAGGTCTTTTCAAGCTCGCATCTGTAACAGTAGGTTGAAGGTGCCCTGTATGTTTTAAAGAGAAGGGGCTTGAAGGTGCTGTGAAAGATATCTATACCTCCAACACTTACAGCTCCAAGGGTATCACCATGATAGGCATTGTTGAGACATAAGAATGCGGTTTTGCCTTTTTCTCCCCTGTGAATCCAGTACTGAAAGGCCATCTTTAATGCAACCTCAACAGAGGTTGAACCATTGTCTGAGTAGAAGACCTTTTTTAATCCCTCAGGTACAAGCTTTATAAGTCTTTCTGCTAGAAGTATTGAAGGTACATTCGCCATCCCAAGCAGGGTAGAGTGGGCGATTAGGTCAAGCTGTGCCTTGATGGCATCATTTATCTCCTTTCTTTTATGTCCATGGATATTTACCCATAGAGAGGAGACACCATCAAGATACCACCTGCCCTTTACATCCTTTATAAAACAATCCCTTCCCTCAACAATAATCACAGGCTCCCTCTCCATCCATTCCTTCATCTGTGTAAAGGGATGCCAGAGGTATAGTCGGTCAAGTTCAATAAGTCTGTTTATTTCATCTGCCTGTGAGCTCAAGAAAACCTCCTTAATTTAGCCCTAAAGCTTGTCTTTGAAAGGTAATTTATTATATGATTGATTCAGTCTCTAAAACAAGGAGGTTCAATGATGAAGTTACCCCTTAAACCTGAAGATTTATACAGATGCTGTGATCCAAAGATATTTGATTTTGAGACCACTGAAGAGCTCATACCTGTGGAAGGACCCCTTGGTCAGGAAAGGGCTATTAATGCTATTGATTTTGGTCTGAGTCTCGAAAATACAGGATTTAATATCTTTGTACTTGGTGAACACGGAACAGGAAAGCTTACAAGTGTAAGAGAATTGATCAATAAAAAGGCAGAAAAGGAGCCTGTCCCACCAGACTGGTGTTATGTGTATAATTTTAAAAATCCCGATGTTCCATTAGCCCTTTCATTTCCACCTGGCAGGGCAGTTCAGTTCCAGAAGGACATGGCTGATCTTATAAAAACCCTTAGGGTTGAGATACCAAAGGTGTTTGAATCAAAGGAATATGATAAACAGAGAAGTCGTATTATAGAGGAATTTCAGAAGAAACAGAAGGAGCTTTTCACTAACATCGAGGAGGAGGCAGCATCAAATGGTTTTGCCATACGAAAATCTGTCTCCGGACTACTGATTGTCCCTGTAAAAAAGACAGGAGAGGCCCTTACAGAGGAAGAATTTGAGGCCCTTGATGAAAAAACAAAAAAGAGGATAGAAGAGATTGGAAGGACTCTTCAGGAAAAACTTGATGATGTTGTAAGGACTGTTAAGGAAGCCGAGAAACTTCTAAAAGAGATGCTCCAGAAGCTTGAAAGGACTGCTGCCCTCGGTGCGGTGGGCCATCTCATAGACGAGATAAAGGAGAAATATAAGGATAACGAAAAGGTCCTTTCCTATCTTGAGAATGTTAAGGAAGATATCCTTGATCATCTTGATGATTTCAAGACACAGGAAGAACAGGCTCCTCCCCTTCCATTCATGAGGATTCCAAAGGCAGAACCTGTTTTCACAAGATATGAGGTTAATGTAATTGTAGACAACAGCTCCCAGAAAGGAGCTCCCTGTGTCTTCGAGCATAACCCGACATATTACAATCTCTTTGGAAGGATAGAGCACAAGTTTCAGTATGGAATTGCTGTAACAGATTTTTCCATGATAAAGGCAGGTTCACTGCACAAGGCAAACGGAGGTTATATTGTAATCCATGCCCTTGACCTTTTGAGAAACCTCTTTTCCTATGATGCCCTGAAGAGGGCAATAAGAAACAAAGAGATAAAGATTGAAGACATCTGGGAACAGTACAGACTGATCTCAACCACTACTCTTAAACCCGAAGCAATACCACTAAATGTTAAGGTGATACTAATAGGTCATCCATTCCTATATTACATTCTTTACAGCTACGATGATGAATTCAAGGAACTCTTTAAGGTAAAGGCAGATTTTGACTCAAGGATGCCCAGGAATGATGAGACAATTAAAAAATATGCCATGTTTATAGCATCAAGGACAAAGGCTGAAAACCTGCTTCCTTTTGACAGAAGTGGTGTTGCCAGTGTTGTTGAATATGGCTCAAGACTTGCAGGCCACCAGGAAAAACTCTCTGCCCTCTTCGGTCATATAGCCGATATAGTTAGAGAGGCAAGCTTCTGGGCAAAGAAGTTTGGAAGTTCAGTTGTAAAAGCAGAGCATGTAGAAAAAGCTATTGAGGAAAGGAGATTCAGACATAACAGGATAGAAGAAAGACTAAGAGAGGCTGTTCTTGAAGATACCATAATTGTCGAGACCTCCGGTCAGAAGATAGGGCAGGTTAATGGTCTTGCTGTAATTGACCTGGGAGATTACACATTCGGCAAACCCTCAAGGATAACCGCAAGGACCTACACTGGCAAGGCAGGAGTTGTGAACATAGAACGCGAGACAAAGATGAGCGGAAGGATTCATGAAAAGGCCATCCTTATTTTAACCAACTACCTCGGAAGTAAATATGCCATTAAAAAACCCATAAGCCTGTCAGCCTCCATAACCTTTGAGCAGCTTTATGAGATGATAGAAGGTGACAGTGCAACATGTGCAGAATTCTATGCCCTCATCAGCAGTATATCAGGCATCCCTTTAAAACAGTCCATAGCTGTTACAGGTTCAATGGATCAGAATGGAGAGGTACAGCCCATTGGTGGAGTTAATGAAAAAATAGAGGGATTTTTTGATGTCTGTAAAGAAAGGGGTCTTGACGGCTCTCATGGTGTGATAATACCTAGAAGAAACCTCAAGCACCTCATGCTAAGAAAAGATGTAGTCGAAGCAGTAAGACAAGGAAAGTTCTTCATCTATCCCATCGACAGGGTGGAAGAGGGACTGGAAATACTCACAGGCATGCCAGCTGGTGAACTGAGAGAGGATGGTACATATCCTGAAGGTACGGTAAACTATCTGGTTATGAAAAGACTTACCGAGATCTCAGAGGCACTGAAAGAGAAAAAAGAAGAAAAAGAGACAAAGAATAACACCTGATGCCTGATGGTCCTCAATGAGGAGTTTATTGGCTGATCACTGAGATCGCATCATTTTTATAATTTTTTATGATATCTCAACTTATTGATTATATAGTGCCGGCCCTTTTCAGATTTTTTGTTCTGGTCATAACAGCCCTTCCAGAAAGATTTACTCTCAAGACCGGTGAATTTCTTGGTAGACTTTTATACTATTTCTGGATTCCCAGAAGAAAGATAGCGATAGAGGCAGTAAAGAAAACCTCATTGATGGTGAAACTCAAGACAAACCTTTCTCCGCATTCAATAGTAAAAAAGAGCTTCATTAACCTTGGAAGATCCTTTATAGAAATCATCAGACTCTATGGAGGAGACAGGAGCATTCTCAAGAGAGTAAAATTAAAAGGCATTGAGAATTTTGATAGAGCAAAGGCAGAAGGAAAAGGGATAATCTTTCTTACAGGTCATTGCGGTAACTGGGAGCTAATGGCACTGGCATTCGGAAACACTGTAGAACCGATAGGTGTTGTAGCAAGACCGCTTAATAGCAGACAACTCAATAAACTCATTGAAAAAATAAGATGCAAGTTTGGCAACCACGTTATATATAAAAAAGGCGCTGTAAGAGAGATACTTAAATTTTTAAGAGAAAACAGGGCAGTGGGTATATTGATGGATCAGAGTGTTCTGAGGCAGGAAGGCATATTAATAGATTTTCTTGGAAGGCCAGCCTGGACATCAAGAACTCCAGCCATGATAGCAAAAAAGACAGGTGCAAAGGTGCTTCCAGCCTTTATAAAGAGAGATGGCGAATGGCATATTATTGAAATAGGGAAAGAGGTCCAATTAAAAGGTGATGAATTAGAGGATACAAAAAAACTCTCCTCCTATATTGAGACCTATATTATGGAACATCCAACAGAATGGCTCTGGATACACAGGAGGTGGAAGGAGAGGAGTTGAAAAAAATATCTTTATAAGAGTAGTTTTTTAAGCCTTAAGCAGTAGGCATGCTTAATGAGTTAAAGACACTACCAGGATAAGACAGTCTGAAGAAATTTTCCTTCATCTAAAATTAAAACCTATTAATGGCAATACCTTAATCCTAAAAATAGGGACAATCCCTATTTTTGCAATCGAAGATAACCTAACACTATTTCGGGGGCACGTGGGGGAAATCAGTAGATTTCCCCCACGCTGTAAAACCTTCCAAGCAGGCACTTCAAGTTTCCTGCCTGGCAGGAATGTCCGAAGACCTATTGTTAAACCCCTGCAGTTAGGGCTTTGCGTTTCAGTTCCTGCCTGGCAGGAATGTCCGAAGACAAATCTACATCGTCTATATAAGAAGTCTATTAGTTTCAGTTCCTGCCTGGCAGGAATGTCCGAAGACAGCAGGCTTTGTAACTCTTTGTTTTCAAAGAACTTTTTATACCTAATTTCGGAAACCTCCCCACCTTCTAAAGGTTACTAACATGTTACTAACAGAGGTTTCCTGAATTTCAAAAAAATCATATTATAAAAGCACTTCTGCTGTCAATAGCCTATCAAAAAATAGGGACAATCCCTATTTTTGCAATCCTGTTTCAGTTTGCTATAAATGATTAAAATCTGTCATTATAATAGTAATGAGAAAAGATTTCTTTCTTATTTTTTCAGGGATTCTGCTCATTGTTTTTGTTTATCTGAGCTTTCAATTATTCGTTCCTGTAAGGAGGGAACCTGAAAAACTTGAGATTCTCATTCCCAAGGGAATGACATTCCGAGAGGCTGTAAATCTCCTGTATGAAAAAAGGCTCATCAGGGACCGGAATCTCTTTATAATCCTGGGAAGGCTCACAGGCCTGCACAGGTCCCTTAGATATGGTTATTATGAATTTCTTGGAGGGGTGAGTCCTGCCTCTGTTTTCAGAAAACTCCTCAGAGGAGAAATAGAGGAATACGAGATAAAATTCATTGAAGGTCAGACACTTGCTGAACTTGCTGAGGTACTGGAAGAAAAAGGCATAGTTGATAAAGACAGGTTTTTCAATCTGGTCAGGGACAGGTCACTTTTAAAAGAACTGTCAGTGGATGCTCCTTCACTTGAGGGATATCTCTATCCGACCACCTACAGGATTCCAAAGGGTACAGATGTTATTGATATCCTAAAATTCATGGTCAATACCATGAGAAAGATGATAAATCCCTATATTGAAAAGGCAGAAGAGATGGGGCTCAGCGAGAACGAGCTTCTCACCCTCGCCTCTATAATAGAAAAAGAGGCAAGGGTGGATTATGAAAGACCGCTTATTTCTGCAGTTTATCACAATAGATTAAAAAGAAAGATGAAACTTCAGGCAGATCCTACTGCAGTTTATGAACTCAGGGGTACTAAAAAACTTGTTACAAGGAAGGATCTTTTACGGAAATCCATTTACAATACCTATATGCATAAAGGCCTTCCGCCAGGCCCAATCGCAGCACCAGGACTTAAATCTATTGTAGCTGCAGTGAATCCTGCTCAGGTGCCCTATCTTTATTTTGTTTCAAATAACGATGGCACCCATTATTTTTCTGAGAGATTTGATGAACACAGACAGGCTGTTCAGGAATATATAAAGAAAAAAAGGTTGGCAAGACAGAGGTCTGAAGATATAAGGAACCAAAAAAGAGAAAATGAAAATACCTACCAGTCACAGAGGGATACTAAACCTCTTTTGAGATAATGATGATTAAGAGGAGAAAAACCAGAAGAATCTATGTTGGAAATGTCCCTGTTGGAGATGATGCACCTATATCAGTGCAGTCAATGACAAAAACAGACACAAGGGATGTTCAATCTACCATCTCTCAGATTAAGGAGCTTTCTTCTGCTGGTGCTGATATTATCAGGCTTGCTGTTCCCGATATGGAGGCTGCAAGAGCACTCGGCAGGATAAGAGCAGAGAGCCCAGTACCCCTTATTGCTGATATCCATTTTGACTACAGACTTGCAATTGAGTCAATAAAGCAGGGAATAGATGGGTTAAGAATAAATCCAGGAAATATCGGTGCAAAGTGGAAGATCAAAGAGGTTGTTAAAGCTGCTTCTGAAAGGCGCATACCTATTCGTATCGGAGTAAATGCAGGAAGCCTTGAAAGAGATATTCTTGAGAAATACGGCCATCCTGTAGCAGAGGCACTTGTTGAGAGTGCAAGGAGAAATATTGAGCTCCTTGAAGAGCTTGATTACAGGGAAATAAAGGTTTCTCTCAAATCCTCAGGTGTTATGGAGACCGTAAAGGCATACAGGCTATTTTCTGAGAGATTCGATTATCCCCTTCATGTGGGAATCTCAGAGGCAGGCCCACCACCCCAGGGAATTGTGAAAAGTTCTATAGGTATAGGCATTCTCCTTAGCGAAGGCATAGGAGACACCATAAGGGTCTCTCTTACAGCTTCTCCTATTCTTGAGGTTGTGGTAGCAAAATCAATCCTTAGGTCTCTTGGATTAAGAACAGAAGGACCTGATATAATCTCCTGTCCTACCTGTGGTAGATGTTCCATAGATATAATTAAACTGGCAAATGATGTTTCAGCTCGCCTGTCTTCTATAAAGGAAAGTATTACTGTTGCTGTTATGGGCTGTCCTGTCAATGGACCTGGAGAGGCAAGGGAGGCAGATTTTGGTATAGCGGGTGGCAGGGGAAGGGGTGTGATTTTTAAAAAAGGAAAGGTGGTGAAAGAAGTCCGGGAAGAAGAGATTGTGGACAGTCTTATTGAACTTATAGAGGAGGATTTAAAAAGCTAATATCATGCCGGAGATGAGAATTATTACAGGCATAAAGGAGATGCAGGAATGCACCAGGGATCTTATCATGAAGGGTAAGGACATAGGTTTTGTTCCCACAATGGGAGCCCTCCACGAGGGCCATATGAGTTTAGTAAGGCAGGCAAAAAGGGAAAATGATATTGTAGTTGTAAGCGTATTTGTGAATCCCCTTCAGTTCGGGCCAAATGAAGATTTTGCCCGCTATCCTAGGGACCTTGAGGGTGATAGCGAAAAACTCAAAAAAGAATCAGTTGACATCCTCTTTAATCCAGATACAAAGGAGATGTATCCAGAGGGTTACAGAACCCATGTGGAGGTTCATGGTATTTCAGATAAACTCTGCGGTGCCTTCAGACCAGGCCATTTCAGGGGAGTTGCCACAGTGGTAACAAAGCTTTTCAATATCGTCAAACCTAAGAGGGCCTATTTCGGGCTGAAGGATTATCAGCAGACTGTAATTATAAAAAAGATGGTCAGGGATTTGAATATGGATGTGGAGATAATAACCTGTCCTACTGTGAGGGAGCCTGATGGACTTGCTATGAGTTCAAGAAATCTCTATCTAAAGCCCGATGAAAGAAGAGCGGCAACTGTAATATACAGAACCCTTATTGAGGCTTCACAGCTGGTAAAAGAATTAAAGCCTCCGGAAGAGGTCCAGCGGCTAATGTTTGAGCGACTTAAAGGCGAGCCTCTTGTAAGTTCAATAGACTATGCCGGTCTCTATGACCCCGAGACTCTTGAGGAGATAAAAGATTATTCCATGAAAAAGGAGATATTAATAGCAATAGCTTTGAGGATAGGCCAGACAAGATTAATTGACAATATCCTTATTTCACAATCTCAATGATAAATTAATTGCGAAAAAAGGCGAGGAATCATAATTTTCAGAAAGGATCTCTCTGCCCTCTCTATCTTCGAGAGTCAATCTTCCTGCAAGCATCAGGCCACTGTAAAGATTGAATTCTGCTTTAGAGGTTTTTGAAGAGATTCTCAGCCATACAGGCAAAGCCCTGTCCTCTCCGATACCACCATTAACCGGTCCATCTTCATCAAGACGAAATCTTTTAGATTGATATCCTGCTCCTGTACCAAGTGTGAATCTGTTAAATTTATAGGACAGCTCTATACCTGCCGGTCCTGCTGGTCCTGTTTGTTGAGAATTTGCTATTCTTAATCGATCTGTTATTCTCCAGTTAATAATCATAACAGGGAATATGGATATTTTTTCTGGTTTGCTGAATATACCGGCACCAAGGCCAAGGGTGAGTGATGGAGAGAAACGGTAGGATGTCCATGTAATAGCTCCGTATTCAAGAGATTCTGAAAGCTCAGCACCTGTTTCTGCTGATATGCCAGAGTATGGTGAAACAAAGACCTTAAATCCATCAGCAGGCTCAATGATAAAGCTTACGGACAACTTTACTGAATGGATATCACCCCAGGGATCTTCAATCAGGCCCTTCATTCTGCCTGAAAAGGAGTAAGAACTGTATTCATAATTTAGACCAAATCCAGCAGTCAGCCTCTCGTTTATCCTTCTATTCCAGTCTATCCCTGATTCCATGCTCTGAAGATTAAATCTGCTTCTATCTGAAATATTAGAATTCAATCTGTATAAATACAGAAAGTTTACTGACAGGCCATCCTTCCTATTTTCAATATTCCTTGGCTCGCTCTCTGCTGAAGTTATTGATCCTGCAAAGATCATTAATAACAGAACGATAAATTTAATGATTATCATCTAACAAGCTACTCCTTTCTTTGTTACAAAACTTTTACACATGGTTTCTGAGCATTAGTTCAACAGGATGGGGGTTGAGATAGTACTGCCTGGAAAGGTATTCTATGTTGAATTTGCGTACATAATGTCTTATGAGCGTTATAGGAACTACGAGTGGTATATAACCTTTATGATAATTTTCAATGATTTCAAGAAGTTCCTCTTTTTCATCCTTGTTCAGCAGTTTCCTGAAATATCCCATTATATGGAGAAGCACATTAGTATTCTTTTTTACAGTAGCGATTAACCTAAGACACTCCATAAGGTTAGAAATATATTCTGATTTTATATTCTCTAGATTTCCCTTTTTATGAGATGCCAGAAGATTACCAAGAATTTTATAATGTTTAGGGCTGTGGGCAAGAATAAGAAATTTGTGATCTCTATGAAATTCAATAATTTCCTTTATCTTTGAACCTGTCTTTTTGAGATCCTGCCACCTTTTATAGACAAATATTCTCTCTATGAAATTTTCTCTTAAAACAGGATTGTTCAACCTGCCATCGTCCTCAACCGGAATAAGAGGGAACCTTCTGATAAAGGCTGCAGCAAATAGACCTATACCAGTGCGAGAAGGAATGCCTGATGGTCCGTAAACTCTAACGTTCCGCAGTCCTGAGCTTGGAGAATTACTTTTAAAAACAAATCCACAGAGTTCTTCTTTTTCAAGTTCGTCAAGTTTGCTCTTTATCCATCTCCTCATTCCGTCTGTATGGTCAATGCCTGTTCTGGATTCAATAAGTCTCGGATTATCAGGACTACCGTAGAGCCGCAGCGACTGTCTGGGGACGGGCAGGCCATATTCTACCTCGGGACATACTGGCACCCATTCAACAAATCTGCCGAGGGTATATTTCAGAAAATGATTGAGTTTATGGCTGCCATCATAGCGTACCCTTTCTCCCAGAAGACAGCTGCTTATGCCGATTTTTATGCCCTTCATTGAATTTTTTGCTCTGCAGATCTCTTTAATTCATTCAAAAATTTTAAAGTAACATTTTGAAGTATTTTTTTTATTAAAAGCTCTGAAATCAGAGGAATGAAAATGCCTGAAATTTTTTCCCTGCTTATGACCTTTGTTGCTGATCCATATTCTTCAAACAAAAACTCATGCCTGGCACTTACCCAAAATTTGGAACCTTTCCATACAATCCTCTTCATGGGCTCAATCGCCTCAACAAAGGGTTTCATTGAAACGGGAATAGTGAAGGCTCTTAAACAGAAACTGAATGATTTGCCCTCCTCGATTCTTTTGCTTTCTGAGAAAGCATATTGAACTATACTGGTCCAGTCATTCCAGCATGTAAGATCAGTGAAGGTGCTCCAGACCTTACGGATATCAGCATTTATCTCAATTGATGCTTCAATTATCATCAGAGGCTCTTTGCTCCCGGGCCTTCCTTCTCCTCTGAAAGGGCGATCCTTACAGCTTCTTTAAAAGGAGTTTTCTTAATTGATACAAATTTATCAATTTCATTATCCCTGCATATGACCTCGTTTTTAAGCCCCTCTATCAGAGGGTGGGCAATTCCCGATGGCACAGGCGTAACAAGATCTACCCAGTAAGCTGAAAGAAGAGGAGTCAGAAAAGGTACCGTGAATATCAATCTCCGCGGAAGACCTCGAACCTCTGCGTATTGATGAATCATTTCCCTGTAAGTGAGAATATCCGGACCTCCGATGTCAAATGAATATCCTGCTGTAGCGGAATTAAGAAGGCAGCCGACAAGATAGGCTAGGACATCCCTTATTGCAATGGGTTGGATCTTAGTGTCTATCCATTTAGGACAGACCATTACAGGAAGCCTCTCAACCAGATAGCGTAGCATCTCAAAGGATGCACTTCCAGCTCCTATTATTATGGCTGCCCTTAATATTGTAGCTCTGGGTTTTCCTGAACTGAGAATTTCTCCAACCTCTGCCCTGCTTCTTAGGTGCTCCGATAGATTATCTCCCATCTCACCGAGACCGCCAAGATAAATGACCCTTCTTAGGGATAAATTGTTTGCAGCACCTATAAAGTTTCTGGCGGCTATCTTGTCCTTAATGGCGAATTCTCTGTTTATAAATATACTTTTACCGCCCATAGAATGAACTAAATAATAAGCTGTATGAATACCTTCAAGGGCCTTATCAATGCCCCTGCCTGAAACAAGGTCACCCTGAAAGATCTCTATATCACCCTTGAGGGATGAGAAAATAGAGGCCTTTGATTTTTCCCGTACAAAGAGTCTCAATCTTACATTTTGTTTAAGGAGTTCAGGAATCAGTCTGCTTCCCACAAACCCTGTAGCTCCCAAAATTAATACACGGTCATCAGGTGAAAGTGATAGATAATTCATTATCCCTCCAGCCATCTCTTTATATATTCATCGACATCGAATTTATTTCTACATCCATTATAGCTCATATATCTTATCTTCCCAAAGATCTTTCTCTCAGGCCAGGGTCTGTCATGAACTCCACCTATGCTCCAGGCTATTGCTGTAAAGCCATTGGGATCATATCCATCAATTTCATATTTGTCATTAAGATAGATTGCAAATTCCAAAGCCTGTTCAGGTGATTCTGTCCATTCAAGGATCTTTTTTGCCCAGTACATCCTCATGTAGCCATGCATCTTACCTGTTTTTATCATCTGTAACTGAGCAGCATTCCATAAAGGATCATGGGTGGCTGCCCGTTCAAAATCATTAAGGTCATAGAGATAAAGCCTCTTGTCATTTCTATGCTTGTTTAATGTCTGTTTTGCCCATTCAGGAAATCCATTAAAATTATCGTATTCTTTATTGTAGAAGCAAAAATTTTCTGCAAGCTCTCTTCTAATTATCAATTCTTCAAGGAAGGCCTCCTTTGATTTTTTATCAGAATCTATTTTAATAACCTCCAGTGCGACTCTCTGAGCAGAAATTTGCCCGAAATGCAGGTAGGGTGATAGGTTAGATTGGAAATTATATACAGGATTATTTCGCATCTCTGCATATCTTTTAAGCTTACTTTCTAAAAAATCTTTTAATTTTTCCATGCCTGAGTTGCTTCCAGGTTTTAGCCAAGAAATAATCGTTAATTCATTACCCTGTTCAAACTTCTTAAGTAACCCCTCCCAGTCAATACTCTGAATACTTCCTCTTAAAGTGAAGGGATGTCTTACGAGGGATGGAATATCACTTAGAAATTCCGGCAGAAGTCTCTTTATCTTTGGTCTAATGGTATATGCAGCGTATTCCTGTTTAGGGGAAACAATCCAGGGAGGTATTATATTATGAGCATCAACTTCATAAAGGGGTATATTTATTTTTTGAGCTACAGATTCTCTTAATCTTCTTGCATCTTTTAATGGATCAAAGTCTGTTATGACTATGCCTATATCATGTTCCTTTATGAAAGAGGGTATCGTGAATTCAGGATTTCCCTGGATTAGAAAAAATGGTATGTTATGCTCATGAAGGTCCTGTTCCACTTCCTGAAGACCACGAAGCATAAATATAAAATGCCGGTTTGACCTGCGGGGATAATAATTAAAAAAACAAAATAAAACAACAAGGGGAACCTTCCTTTCGATAGCTATTTTCTGTGCATAAAGGAGTGCCCAGTTATCACGGACCCTCTGATCTCTGTTCATCCAGTAAAGAACCGGTCCCTCTTTTGCCGGTCCTTCTTTAAGAGGCCTTACCCTTTTATAATTGATGATATGCATGATTAGAAAATTATAAATATTTTTATTCTAAAATAATACATGTGCAGGTGTGTTATAATACAAATGTGATGAGGATGAATAAAACTAAAGAGCTTCTTTTAATTGCATCCATAATGTTTTTACAGGCATGCTCTACAGCTACGAAAAATCCTTTGCCTCCTCTTGAGGTTGTTCCTTTTGTAGACCTTACAAGGTATACAGGAGTCTGGTATGAAATCAGCAGGTATCCTCATCCCTTTCAGGAAGGATGCGTTGGTAGCAGAGCAACATACACACTCAGAAAAGATGGAAAAATTGATGTAATCAACGAATGCTATGACGGATCATTCAGCGGAAAGTTAAGAAGAGTTAAGGGTACTGCCAAGGTTATTGATAAAAGCACTAATGCCAGGCTGAAGGTATCTTTTTTCTGGCCCTTTTATGGAGATTACTGGATAATTGACCTCGGCAAGAATTATGAATATGCTGTTGTAGGACATCCAACAAGAAAATACCTGTGGATACTTAGCAGAGAGAAGACCATGGACGAAAAACTCTACAGTGAAATACTTCAAAGGCTTGAAGCAAAGGGCTACGACACAACAAAACTTATAAAAACTTTACAGGAGTAAACAATGACACTAAAAGAGTATTTTGAAAACATTACTGGAACGGGAATATTATCATCGGCAGACAGAAGCGGCAAAGTCACAATCGCAATTTACTCAGTCCCTAGAGTCATGGATGACGGGACTGTCTGTTTTATCATGCGAGAAAGGCTGACCTACAAAAATCTTCTTGAAAATCCCCATGCGGCATTCATGTTCATTGAAGATGGTGCAAGCTACAGAGGTATCAGATTATTCCTGACCAAAGTTAGAGAAGACCATAATGAAGAATTGATTAAAAAAATGACTCGCAGATATCTTACTCCTGAGGAAGATGAGGCGAAGGGTCCAAAACATTTAGTAATATTCAGAGTAGATAAGATCCTTCCACTTATAGGAGATGGTGATACAGGTATAAGAGCTATATGAATGACTTGTAATTTTTAAGCAATTTTTATTCCTTAATTAAAAGACTCGGCATTAGAGCAAGCTTTCAATACTGTTTTCATCGTGAAGGTAAAAGTGCAGTAGAGATTACAGCCTCTCTTTTTCTCAAAAAGTATAAAAGAGATTTTTCCTGATACAGGAATAAAAAATGTTATAATAATGAACCATGAAACATACAGTAATAGGTCTTATACTCGGTGCAACTCCTGTTGTGAAGGCAGTGATGCTTATCCTTTTTATTTTCTCTATACTATCATGGTTCATTATATTTTATAAATTTAAATATTTCAGGCAGGCAAAGAAAGAAAATGAGGAATTCATAAAGGCATTTATGAAGAAAGGTGAACCCCTCCAGCTTTTTCAGCTTTCAAGAAAGCTCAGGGTTAGTCCAATAGCTGGTGTTTTCAGGAATGTCTTCAATGAAGAAGGATATGCCTCTAAAACAGAACTTGAACGCAATATAAAAAGATATGAAGCCCTCGAGATAGCAAGACTTGAGCAGTATCTCAATTTTCTTGCCACTGCTGGCTCTACATCTCCTTTTATAGGACTATTTGGTACTGTATGGGGTATAATGCATTCCTTTATGGGAATTGGTGCTCAGGGTTCTGCAAGTCTTGCAGTGGTTGCACCGGGTATTGCGGAGGCACTTATCGCTACAGCCCTTGGCCTTCTTGTAGCTATACCTGCTGTTATTGCCTACAATTACTATCTCAGCATGGCAAGAAAACTTACCATAGAGATGGAGGATTTTTCAGAAGAGATACTTGAATTATTATCCAATATTTCTACAGAGTCACAAATGCCAGGTCATAAGTCACGTGGATCTCTTTGATTTTTGGCCTGTCATATATACTTAGAGGTTAGTATGGCATATCTCAGAAGAAACAGAGAAAGAGAGGTAATGTCTGAGATAAATGTAACGCCTTTTGTGGATGTGATGCTCGTGCTCCTTGTGATATTCATGGTTACTGCACCCCTGATGCAGCAAGGCATAGATGTGGCCCTTCCGAAGGCAAAAGGTAAAGAGCTTCCTCCTGAGGAGAGATTAGTAGTCACAGTAAACTCTGATGGAAAAATATATCTGAATGATGTGCCTGTTAATCTCTCTTCACTCAAAGAGAAGCTTTCTCTTTTATCAAAAAAGAATCCAGAGGTCTTTCTGAGAGCAGACAGATCTGTGTCTTATGGCTTTGTGGCCGAGCTAATGGCAGAGATAAGGGATGCCGGCATAGAGAAAATTGGCCTTATAACGGAACCCAAGAGGGAGTAATGACCGTACTTCCTCTGGACTCCAGGGTCAGGATTAAAAAATATAGAACTTCTGTTGCCTTTGAAGCTAGCCTCAGGCTGATGAGTTTCGCCTTTTCATTTTTTCTTCACCTGTTCATTGCAGGGATGATTTTACTTTTTCAGAGTAAGACTCTAATTAAAGAAAGGGAAAGATTCATAACTGTGAGCATCCTTAAAGGTTCACAGGTTTTCAGTCCTGAGTCAGGGATAAAAGGCGAGTTACAGGGAAGGGCAAGCCCATCAGCTATAAATGATTCTGAAAAAGGGAAGACCGAATCACTGGCCCAAGACATAGCTGATCAGATTGTAGAGGAAAGACTCCATGCCATTAGGGCAAAAAAACGTATAGAAAAAATAGCAAGACTCAGGACAGTAATCACTCAAGAGGGAAATCAGTCAGAATACAGAGGTCAGAAATCAGAGTCTAAAGAAAGGGCAGAGTCAAGAAATAATCTTACAGTTGCGAGCTCTCAATCTTCCCTCTCGGAATATACTGCAATAATCGCAAAGATTATCAGGACAAACTGGCATTATCCTGAAATTGCAAGGAAAGGTCTGACGGGAACAGTAATAATCTATGTTGGCAGGGATGGTGTTATAAAAACAATTGATTTTAAGACATCTGGCGATAGGTTGTTTGATTACTCTTTAAAAAATGCCTTACAGAGGTCTTCCCCCCTTCCTCCGCCACCTGAAGAACTGGAAATTGAATTGAGGTTTACAAGATGAGACCTTTTATCAAACTCTTCAAAACATTCCTTTTGATCGGGATCTTTTCTGTTATCCCTCTGAGTGGTAAGGCTCATGGAAGACTCTTTATAGAGCTGAGCGAACCAAATCCAAGGCCTCTTCTCCTTGGAATACAGGTTTACAGTGAAGATTCTTCATTAAAAAAAGAGAGCAGGGAATTATATTCTATTATAGCTAATGATCTTGTTTATACCGGTCTTTTTTCATCCATAGATGAAAGACTCTTTCTTGAGCCTTCCCAGGCATTTTTTAAACCAGAGAACTGGAAACCTCTTGGTGCAGATGCGGTGGTAAAGGTAAGAATTTCACTCACAGATAAGATTCTTAAGGCAGTACTGTCTCTTTATGATGTCCATGAGGGACTACAGATAATGAAGAAGGAATATTCAGGGGAAATAACCCTTCTCAGGTCTCTCGGTCATGCAATCGCAAGGGATGTATATAAAAAATTCACAGACAGGGATCCTCCTTTTGAGGCAAAGATACTCTATGTAGGAATGGTTGATGGTAAGAAGTCTCTTTTTGTTATGGACTGGGACGGAGCAAGGCTCAGAAGGCTGGGTATCACTGCAGAGACCATTATCTCTCCATGCTGGTTTGAGGAAGAGAGATTGCTTGCCTATACAATGCGAGAAGGAAAAAAATGGAGTATAAAGGTTGTTGATTTTAATTCCATGATGCAAAAAACGGTTTTTGAATCTCAGAGCCTTGCTATAGCAGGAGATTTCCTTGATAGAAAAACCCTCTTGCTCACCCATACAGAGTCTGATAATCAGGATATATTTATTCTGGATACCGAGACAGGAAAGACAAAAAAACTGATTACCGGATACGGTATAGATATCGATCCTGCTATTTCTCCTAGAAAGGATAAGCTACTTTTTGTTTCGGACAGGAGTGGTTCACCACAGATTTACATAGCAGAGCTTTCTGGCTATAATATTAAAAGATTAACCTACAGGGGTAATTACAACACATCAGCAAGATGGTCACCTTCCGGTGACTCCTTTATATATGTTGGCACAGTGAACGGAAAGAATCAGATTTTTTTACAGAGATTTGACAGCAGTGAGCCAGTTCAGCTTACTGATAGAGGGAATAATGAAGAACCCTCTTTTTCTCCTGATGGAAGATACATTACCTTTTCATCAGATAGAGACGGGACATGGAAAATATATATAATGAGGCTTGATGGCTCTGGCCAGAAAGCGCTGAGCACGGGCTATGGAATGAGCCCTGTATGGATTAAATAACAGGAGGTGTGAGAAATGCATAATTCGAGATTTTATGGAAGTAAAATAACAATCTACAGTAGCCTGTTTGTCATTCTGTTAACCCCTTTTGTTATGAGCAGCTGTGCTCCTAGAAAGGTTGTTCAGAAGGAGGCCGAGACAGCTCCTCAGGTTGAAAGAAAGCCAGAGGCAGCACAGCCTGAAGCTGAAAAGATAAAAGCTCCAGGTCCAGAGGTTATTACAGAAAAACCTGTCACTGAGGAAGTCCAGGTGGCTAAAAAAGAAGAGAAAGCCATAGCAAAGAAGACAGAGTTTCCTGATATATATTTTGATTTTGATAAATATGATATAAGGCCAGATGCAAAACCTGTTCTTGAAAAACTCGCCTCATGGCTCAAATCAAACCCAAAAGCAAAGGTCCTTATAGAAGGGCATTGTGATGAGAGGGGTACGAATCAATATAACTTAGCTCTTGGCGAGAGAAGGGCTAATGCAGCAAAGAATTATTTAATGGCTCTTGGTATCTCATCTTCGAGGATAGAAACAGTCACCTATGGAGAAGAGAGACCGCTCTGCAGAGAGCAGACGGAGGAATGCTGGCAGCTAAACAGGAGGGCCCACTTTGTTATATATGAATAAAGATAATGTCCAATTTTCAGAATATCCTTCAGTCATGGTTAGGATCAAGTATTTCATAAAAAAAACCATCCGCCTCATGGCTGCTGCTCTTTTTCTCTGCTGTACTGGACTCAACACCAGCTGTGTTACGGTAACAAGTGATTATGATACACTTAAATCCGATGTTAATATGCTCAAAAGAGATCTCTATGAGATGAAAGTAGCCCTTGCAGATTTAAAGAAAAATCTTGACGAAATTCAGACTGTTGTCAGGGCAGGTGGTACAGAACAGACTAAGGCACTGACAGAATCACAGATTGCGTTATTGAATAAACTCAATTCACTCACAGCAGAGCTTGCAGAAATAAGGGCAAGGTTTGAAGAGCAGAGACATTTTTCGGATAAATTTCTTTCAGAATCACGGCAATCCAATGAGAGGCTGCAGGCAAGATTGGAAGGGCTGGAGTTAATCACAAAGGACCTACAGAGGAAAATAGATACGCTGGAGACTCAGGCAAGGTCAATAAAATCAGAGATATCGCCACAACCACCTTCCGGTACAACTATTCCGAAAACAGAGCCTGAAAGGTCTCAAACCTCACAAACACAGCTTGCGGCTCCTCCACCACAACCTGCACCTCCAGCTGAGACTGAAAAAAGAGGCAGTGATGAGCCAAAGATCCTTTATGACAGGGCAAGAGAGTTATTTAAGGATAAAAAATATGCAGAGGCAAGGTCACTCTTTGAGGAGTTTATCAAGAAGTATCCTGATTACAGGCTAGCAGGAAACTCGAGGTTCTGGATAGCAGAGACCTATTATGCAGAAAAGAATTATGAAGATGCCATACTGAATTACGAGAAGGTTATCCGGGATTATCCCTCAAATGAGAAGGTGCCAGCAGCCTATCTTAAACAGGCCTATTCATTTATAGAACTGGGTGACAAAAAGACTGCAAAGGTAATCCTTGAAAGATTAATTGAAAAGTATCCGGCTTCTGAGGAGGCAAAGGCTGCAAGGGATAAATTAAAGGAACTTAAAGGGAAGCCAAGATAAAAACCGAATGCTTCAGGACCGATCAGGAAGGCGTATTGACTACCTGAGGATATCTGTAACTGACCGCTGCAATCTCAGGTGTATCTATTGTATGCCTTCTGAGGGTGAACGGTTAATTGAATATAAAGAAATCCTTAGGTATGAAGAGATTATAAGAATAGTAAGAATTGCCTCCATTCTTGGTGTAAAAAAGATAAGACTCACAGGTGGAGAACCCTTAAGAAGAAGGGATATTGCCTATCTTGTAAAGGGCATATCAGCAATAGAAGGAATTAATGAGATAGGACTCACAACCAATGGAGTCCTTCTGAAAAGGCATGTCTACTTCTTAAAAGAGGCAGGGCTTAATAGGATTAATGTAAGTCTTGATTCCCTTGATTCATTAAAATACAGGGAGATAACAGGTGGTGGAGACATTGAGAAGGTTCTTGAAGGTATCGAGCTTGCAGAAAGTTCAGGGCTTTCACCCATAAGCATAAACATGGTTCCAGTCAGAGGTATTAATGATGACGAAATAGAGGCCTTTGCAAGGCTGACTTTAGAAAAACCCTGGAGAGTAAGGTTCATAGAATTAATGCCAATAGGCGTAAGAGATTTCTGGAGGCCTGAGAGATATGTTTCAGAAGATGAGATAAGAAGAAGGGTAGAGACCCTTGGAAGGCTTGAGCCAGCTGGTTTAAATTCAGGTGGTCCTGCAAGATACTGGAGACTCCCCGGGGCAAGAGGAGTTATAGGATTTATAAGTGCTCTTAGCAATCATTTCTGTGGTGAATGCAATCGCCTTAGGATAACATCTGATGGAAAGATAAGGCCCTGCCTTTTTTCAGAAACCGAGATAGACCTTAAACCAGTCTTAAGGGGCAGCTCAGATGACAGGGAACTGATGAGGCTTATTAGCATAGCTATAGACTGTAAACCTTCAGGTCATGGATTGAGGCCTGATTTAAGGTCCTTTGATGTTCTATCAAGACCCATGTCAAAAATTGGAGGGTAAACGAGGAAAGATGAAACTGACACATGTGGATGACAAAGGCAATGCCCGGATGGGAGATGTATCTGGGAAGGAGGTTACCCTTCGGGAGGCTCGTGCCACAGCAAGGATAAAACTCAGTTCAGAGACCATAGCGTTGCTTTTAGATAAGGCTATTCCCAAAGGAGATGTTCTTACTGTTGCAAAGATTGCAGGCATAATGGCTGCAAAGAAGACCCATGAACTTATACCTATGTGCCATCCATTAAATATCTCTCATGTTGATATCGAGTTTAATATCCTTAAAGAGAGCTCTGAGATAGAAATAGAGAGCATTGTAAAGGTAGAGGCAAGGACGGGCGTTGAAATGGAAGCGCTATGTGCGGCAGCTACAGCAGCCCTTACAATCTATGATATGTGTAAGGCAGTGGACAGGGAGATGGTGATCACTGATATAATGCTTATTGAAAAAAAAGGTGGAAGAAGCGGAGAATACAAGAGAGGAGATAAAAGATGATTACTGCAAAGGATATAATGACAAGGAATGTTATAACTGTAAAGCCAGAGACATCTATTGAGGAGCTTGCAAGGATACTCATAGAAAATAAAATAAGTGGTGCTCCTGTTGTTGATGACAGCGGGAATCTTGTGGGTATAGTAACAGAGAATGACCTCATAAACCAGAACAAGAGACTTCATATACCAACTGTAATAAGGCTCTTTGATGCCTTTATAATGCTTGAAAGGCCTAAGAAAATTGAAGAGGAAATCAAAAGAATTACTGCTACCAGGGTCTGGGATATATGCACAAAGAATGTGATGACAGTTAATGAAGATGCTACCATTCAGGAAATCGCAACATTAATGTCAGAGAAGAAGATACATCTTATACCGGTAATGAGGGATAAAAAAGTCATTGGCATAATAGGAAAGGCAGATATCATTAAGGCAATGACAAAACAGGAGAATTAATGTCATCAGGGGTAGCCCTTGTTTTGAGCGGTGGAGGTGCAAAGGGTGCGTTTCAGTTTGGTGCCATACAGTACATAGAAGAACATTACAAAAAAAAGAATCCCACCTTTAACTATTCCATAATAGCAGGTGTATCTGTTGGAGCCCTGAATGGCACAATGCTTGCGATGGAAAAATATGAACTCCTCAAAGAGATATGGAATACCATCTCTTCAGAAAAGGTTTACAGAGGCTCCTTAAACTGGCTGGCTGCAATCAGGGTACTCTTTGGTTCAAGGTCAGTCCTCAGTAACAAACCTCTCTATGAACTAATTAAAAAACATGTTTCTCTCAGAGACATAAAGTCAGATAGATACGACCTGAGAATCGGTTCTGTCTCACTATACAGTGGTGAATACAGGGCATTCAGGCCTCAGGATTTTGAAAATGATGATGAGTTCAGAAAGGTCCTCCTATCATCAACAGCAATCCCGGTTATATGGAAACCAGTCAATGAGATAAGACTTAAGAATGGCAGTCTGTTTAGAGACGCGATTGATGGAGGAATAAGGAACATAAGTCCACTTGGAGATGTTATTGATAGTGATCCTGAAGAGGTGATAATAATAAACTGCAGTGCCTATTCTCTGAGATTGAAGGAAGACCCTAAGGCATCAAAGAATATATTTAAAATTGCAAAAAGGGCTTTGGTGGAAATTGCAATTGATGAAATATTCAATTCTGACATTAGTGAGTTTCTCAGAATCAACAGGCTTGTTGAGCAGGCAGAAAAACAGAACTGCCAGCTGCTCAAACCAGATGGAAGACCTTACAGGTCTTTCAGGACTGTGCTCATCCAGCCAGATGGTGATCTCGGAGACACACTTGATTTTTCAGAAAGAGTGATAAAGGAAAGGATAGAAAAGGGTTTCCAAGTAGCCACAAAGGCCTTTGAGACAAACCACAGCATTTAAGTCATTAAAGTATTATTAATAAATCTGGTTAGGGTTATTTTTTCTCTGAATATCAAGAGGGCAGGAATACCGAGCCTGTCTGATGCTTTGCTCGCAACAATGCTAAATAGTAAAAGTATTGCAGCACCCGCAAGTATATACTCAATGGAAATCATGGCTCAGCCATATAAAAGATACTATTTAAACCTGACCGTACAAAAATTTACAGCAATCTCAGAAATTCTTTATTTAATATTATCATAGATTATGTTTTATTACTTCCCTATTTTATTATCGATCTTAAAAATGTCCAAGACGCAAAAAGCATTTAAGGGGCAGAAAAAAGGCGATACCCTTTGCTCCACAAAGTTCGGACATCAATCTGCTTCCAGAAGCATCCTTCTATTAAAGTGTTTCTTTATCCATACCAGAGCCATTGTCTTTAATCGTTATAATCAGACGATTTTTCTTGGATGTCACAGTAATCTTTACATCCTGTCCTCTGTCCGAGGCTTCTATAGGATTATTGAAAAGATTTACAAGAGCCCATAATTTATGGTGCCAGAAAGGATTGGTATGTAGTATAGCTATTCAAGTAACGGGAAATATTTTCCGAGGTATAAGGAGATGAACAAGAGTGAGAAGGGTTAGAAATGTTATGATAGCGATTATATGGTATTTTCTATTAGGCATTAAGATTTCCTTATTCATTACCCTTTTCCATTCCATTTATATTTTATAAGATAGTACCCTGCTGCAAGTGCAAATATGATAACGCCGATTCCTATCAGCGTAAGGCTGGGCAACTCTTTTACATCAAGGATAATGACCTTTCTGGCAATAGCTATAATCGCAACTGCCATAACTACCTGAACATGGTCAACGCCCTCAATAAGATATGTCTTCATTATTGTCTCGAGCAATTCTATTCCTATTATAACAAGCATAAACAGACCGAATATATCAAGCAGCTCATTGATATCAAGCAAAAATAGTGGAGGTGTAAGGGTATCTTTTATAATGAGCCAACCAAGTTCTACAGTAGATAAAAGTAAAACCATAGCCATCATGACTGTAAGAGATATTATGATTGTTTTTTTAAATTTCCTCAGATATTCAAACATAAATTATCTCCTCTTTACTTTAATCCGATTGATCAACCTACAGTAAGTATAGCTTTAGAAGATTTTATTTGCAACACTTTTCTAAGTTCCCAGGATATTATTTTTCATATTTTCGTCTAACATAAATCAAAATGTGTAATATCTTCTTTTTAGGGCAAAATATGGAAACATTTTTAAAATATAGAAGGAGATTTGTATATAAACTTAAAGGATTGTAATGCACTCCTAAAAAAGCCCTCAAAAAGCAATTCCTTCATAAGGATTAGCAAGAATTACTCTATACAGCCTATCTTAAGGGTGATATAATTAAACTATTGAGAGTTAAATAATCTTGTTTCGGGGGGGTGGGATTTGAAGAGTTTAAAAAGAATCCAGGGAATATTACCAAGAATCTGAGAAGGCTTAACAGAAAGGTCATGGCAGACAGCCATGAAAATTTGCTTAAGAGACAGAAGGAGATCAGTATGAATAGAATTGTATTTTCAATCTTGATAGTCTTTAGCTTGATTATGGGGGCTCATGCTGCTCAATCTCCACAGATTCCTTTACCAGGAAGTGCGATTCCTCAGTTTATGGAACCCTTGCCAACACTCGGCATTCCACCCTGGAATGGAACAATCGCCACTGTGTTCGGAAATCAACCATTAACGATCAGGATGTGTGAGTTTGATGCAAATATCCTACCTGCTGGAACAATAATTCCGGGTCAGAAACCAAAGACCAAGGTCTGGGGTTATCTTGTTGATCCTGTTGGAAACTCTACATGTGCCCAGCTCATTAATCTCTATAAGAATCCATTAACAGGGGCAATTGATACCTATATTGGTCCTGTGATTGTCAATCAGCGGGTTTTAAATCCGCCGGGTCTTTCAACAGATATAACTTGGATAAACGACCTCGGAAGTGCACTTACCACAGAGGTTCTTGCATATAAATATTCAACCGACCAGACCCTCCACTGGGCAGACCCTTTCAGGCTTAATTGTCCAATGACACTAATGGGAATGTATCCAGTATTCGGTGACCCCTGTTCTCAGAATTATCAAGGACCTGTACCCGCTGTTACCCATCTTCACGGAGGTGAGGTGCCTCCGGAGATTGATGGAGGACCGGATTCATGGTTTACAAGTGATGGCATGTATTTTGGCTCAAAGTATTACACATTTGGAAAGGACCTGGGAATAAGTGGAAACTTCTCTCTGTATAAATATCCAAATGTACAGGAAGCAGCACCCCTGTGGTTTCATGACCACACTCTTGGCGCCACAAGGCTGAATGTATATATGGGTCTGGCAGGTGCCTATTATATCCATGACCCTTCTCAGAACCTTCCACCGAATCTTCAGCCCCTTAATGAGGTTGTGCCCCTCGTAATACAGGACAGAATGTTTGATACTACTGGTCAGCTATTCTTCCCAGCTGATAGTGCCGGTGGAATACCTGGAGTGTGAATCCCGAGCATCCTTACTGGGTACCAGAGTTTGTTGGAGATGTGATTGTTGTTAATGGAAAGGCATGGCCTTATCTGAATGTCCAGCCAAAAAGGTATAGATTCCTTATACTCAATGGCTCAAATGCAAGAACCTATGAGCTCTTTCTTGTGAATCCTGCTACAAAGACCATGGGACCTCCAATGTGGGTAATAGCAACTGATGGAGGTTATCTAGATGCTCCTGTAAAGGTAGATCCAAATCTCGGGCAGAAACTTGTCATTCAGCCCGGAGAAAGATATGAGGTGATAATTGATTTTGCCGGCTATTCAAATACGACACTCATAATGAGAAACACTGGAAGAACTCCCTATCCAAAGGGTGCTCCTCCGAATGGAAACACCCTTGGAAGGATAATCCAGTTCAGGGTTGGTCCTGGACCGGTTGTGGATAACAGCTACAACCCTGCAACCGGAATTCCTCTCAGAACAGGTACTCAGGTGATTCAGCGTCTTGCAAACCCGTTAACAGGAACAGTGGCCCCAGGTGTTATTGTGAATAAGATAAGGCAGCTAACACTCAATGAGGTCATGGGAATGCCAATGTGTGTACAGGACCCTGTAACGGGTCTTCAGACCTGTTATCCTGGTGGTCCTCTTGAGGTATTACTCAATAATACAAAATGGTCAGGTTATGTACACGGTGAAAAACCAAGGAGTGATTTTGTTCCCGTAACTGTTGGCGGAGAGACACTTTATTATTCAGAGATTCCTAAAGAGGGTGATACAGAGATATGGGAGATTGTTAATCTTACAGCAGATGCCCATCCAATACATCTTCATCTTGTACAATTCCAGATTCTTAACAGGCAGAATTTCAATCTTGGCAATTACCTTAAGGTTTACAACGCTGCTTTTGGTACAAATCCAGCAAATCCGTTGCCACCAAGGTGTATGCCAGGAATGTTCTGCCCTGCCTACGGACCTCCTCTTGATTACAACACAGGAAATCTACGTGCACTCGGCGGAAATCCTGATATAACACCCTATCTGCAGGGTAAGGTTATTCCTCCCATGCCATGGGAGGCTGGATGGAAGGATACTGTAATAGCCTATCCAGGTCAGGTTCTCAGAATCATAGTGAGATTTGCACCAGCAGACAAACCCGTGAGTACGCCAGCTGCTAACCTCTACTATCCCTTTGATCCCAGTGGAAATAACTTTGAATATAACTATGTCTGGCACTGCCACATTGTTGACCATGAAGACAATGAGATGATGAGACCTGATGTTATAAGTCTAAATCCCCTTGCACCTGCACCATTTTTAAGACCACTGAGAAGAGGCTGGGAATATTAATCTTAGAGGGCGGGTTTTGCCCGCCCTCTTTGAAGATGTGTGCTTTTCTATTCATTTGTGTAAGAACTGGAATTTGCTACCCGAATAACTACGTCTTTGCTATCAATTTAAACTGTCTCACAGTCACCCAGATGTAGCGAGTTTTTTATCTACCGCATAAAGAAACTAATTCCCTTATCCTTTTTTTCAGAATTGGATGCTCAAGGTCTGGTGCAATCTCTGAAAGGGGTTTGAGGACAAAAGACCTTTCCTGAATATAGGGATGGGGAATCTTGAGCTCAGGTGATTTAAGAATGAGATCATTGTAAAAAAGTATATCAAGATCAATTATCCTTGGTCCCCATTTTATTGTCTCAACCCTTCCCATGATGCATTCAATTGACTTAAGTTCGCTGAGTAATTCCTCAGGTTTCAGGTCTGTTTCTGCTTCAATTACCATATTAATGAACAATGGCTGGTCAGTGACTCCCCAGGGTTCTGTCTCATAGAGTGATGATCTTTTTAAGACCCTTATGCCTCTACCCTCCATGAGCCTTATAGCCCTAAGGCAATTTTCTTCTCTATTCCCAAGGTTAGAACCAATTCCAATATAAACAATCACAGACATACTGTATGTATTATAATAAAAGCATTATTCCCATAGTACTGCTATTAATCAGTTAGCTTAACTGATTCAGAATGGTATGACAGTATATCTCATAGATGGCAGTTCCTATATCTACAGGGCTTATTTTGCAATAAAGGGCCTATCAACATCAAAAGGGCTTCCCACAAATGCAATCTATGGCTTCACAAATATGCTTCTTAAGATTATCAATGAAAATAAACCTGAAGGCATTGCTGTTGTTTTTGACAGACCTGAGCCAACAAGGAGACACAGAGCCTTTGAGGAGTATAAGGCACAGAGGCCAAAGGCACCTGATGACCTGACCGTTCAGATACCCTATATAAGAAGGATTGTGGAGGCCTTTGGAATAAGGGCTATAGAAATTCCAGGTTACGAGGCAGATGATATAATTGCCACAATGGCAGAACAACTCAGTAAAGAGGGTCATGAAGTATATATTGTTAGCGGTGACAAGGATATCCTCCAGATAGTTAATGAGAGGATAAAGATGTTTGATCCCATGAAGAATATAATCTATGACAGTAAGACTGTTCAGGAGAAATATGGACTGCCACCTCATAGAATACCTGAGCTTATGGCACTGGCTGGTGATAGTATTGATAATATACCCGGAATAAAAGGGATTGGCGAGAAGAGTGGTCTTGAAATTCTTGCCTATGGAAAGCTCGAAGATATAATGGAAAATCCAGGATTAATAAAAAAGGAAAGATTAAGAAGGGCTGTTAGCGAGAACCTTGAAATATTAAGACTCAGCTATAACCTTGCAAAAATAGACAGGGATGTCCCTGTGAAGATAACCACAGATGACCTGAAGAGGAAAGAACCTCTCTGGAATGAACTTCTACAGATATTCAGGGAGTGTGAATTCTCAAGCCTTCTGAAATTGCTTCCAGTAACTCTCAAAGTTAAGACCAGAATAATTAAAGGACCTGATGAACTGATAAAATTACTTGGTGAGAAGGGATTTGCCTATGATATCCTGCTAAGGGACGGCAAATGCACTGGTGTCTCCTTTATCCCTATCTACTCATCAACTCAGGAGGTCTTCTTTTTTCCTGTAAACATGCCAGATGACCTAAGGGCCCTCAGGCCCCTATTTACTTCTGAAGAATGTGTCAAGATAAGCCATGATGTAAAGAGGGATATAATATTCCTTCTTGAGCATCGCATAGAGCTCAAGGGAATAATTGAAGATATTCAGATAGTCTCCTATCTTTTAAATCCCTTAAGAGCCAATCATGATCTTGATGAGCTAACAATAGAGTATCTTGGAATGAAAAAGTTAAGTATGGACGAGATAACTTCTGATCCAGTAAATCTATCTTCCCAGAATGCCTTTGTAAAAGTGAGACTTTATGAGGTTCTGAGCAAAAGGCTTGCTGAAGAAGGTCTGGAGAGACTTTACAGGGAAATAGAGATTCCCCTTACCAGGGTTCTTGCTGATATGGAGAGGACAGGTATAAAGATAGATATTTCAATACTGAGGGACCTTTCAAAGGAACTTGAAGGTGTTCTTGAATCATTGAGGTCAAGGATATATTTTCTTGCAGGTGAGGAGTTTAATATAAACTCACCTAAACAGTTGTCTACCATACTCTTTGAGAGACTGGGACTTAAACCAAAAAAGAGGACAAAGACAGGTTATTCTACAGAATTGAGTGTCCTTGAAGAACTGGCAGTCCAGCATGAACTTCCAAGAGAGATACTCAACTATAGGAGTCTCTTTAAACTAAAATCCACCTATGTTGATGCTCTACCGGAACTTGTAAACCCAGAAACTGGCAGGCTCCATACTTCCTTTAACCAGACTGTTACTGCAACTGGAAGACTCTCAAGCAGTGAGCCCAATCTCCAGAACATACCTGTTCGGGGTACCTGGGCAGAGAGGATAAGGCAGGCATTTATTGCAGAAGAAGGTTTTATGATCCTTGCTGCTGATTATTCCCAGATTGAATTGAGGATACTTGCCCATATGAGCAGAGATGAGAAATTCTTGAGGGCATTCAGGGAAGGTATTGATATTCATAATGCCACTGCTTCTGAATTATTTGGAGTGGAGCCATACAGAGTCAGCTCCGAGCAGAGAAGGATAGCAAAGATAGTAAACTTTGGCATAATCTATGGAATGACAGCTTTTGGTTTGAGCGAGACACTGGGCATTGATAAGGAAGAGGCTCAGAATTACATTGACCAGTTTTTCATAAGGCACCCATCCATAAAGGAATTCGCACTTTCTCTCATAAAAAAGGCAGAGGAGAGGGGATATGCTGAGACCCTTTTTGGAAGGAAGAGGCCTATACCTGAGCTTAAAAGCAGAAACGGTGCAATTCGTGCACTTGGAGAAAGGCTTGCCGTAAATTCTCCAATCCAGGGAACAGCCTCTGACATTATAAAACTCGCTATGATAAAAATATGGAATCTCATCAGAGCTAGGGGTTTTAGAACAAGGATGCTTCTTCAGATACACGATGAGCTGCTCTTTGAGGTTCCAGAGGACGAAATTCCTGAGGTAAAGGAGATGGTAAAAAAAGAGATGGAGACTGTTGTAAAACTTGAAGTTCCTGTTTCTGTAAATATCTCCACTGGAAAGAACTGGGCAGAGGCAGGATCATAAAATCTTGAATCTTTTATACTGAATTTTGTATCCTTTGTAAGAGGGGGATATATGACAAAGAAAGAACTTCTACAGAAAAAGGTTGCAGAGTTGAGGTCCATGGCCAAGGAACTCGGGCTTTCTCTACCAAGAACAGCAAAGAAGGAAGATTTAGCTTTAGCTATAAGCAAGGCACTGAGATTAAAAACACTGAGAAAAAAGGAACCGCTGAAATCAAAGGCACCAAAGGCAAAGGTGGAGAAGGCTCCAAAAAGAAAGAAAAAAATAAAAATCCCTGAAAAGGAAGCAGTACCTTCTCCTGGGGTCGAGCTTAAGCCAGTATCAGTAGAGGAAGAAAGACCTGCTGATATTTTTCCATATAAACCGGTTATAACAAAGGATCTTCTCGGACTTGTTCCTGTTGATACCCAACATTTTTATCTCTACTGGGAGATAAGCAGAGATACATTCATTAGAGTTTCTGCTGAGGGAAAGTTTGTTATAAGGATCTATGACATTTCAGGTGACAGGGATATATCACAGGCTCCCTTCTTTGAGCTATACGCTATGAAGGAAACAGGTGGTTTTCATGTTGATATGGGAAGACCGGGTGATTTCTGTGCTGAGATGGGTATTTTTGACAAAGGCAGATTCATTCCTCTACTAAGGTCCAATATTATTAAACTTCCAAGAATTCCCCATCACAGAGAATTACCAGAAGCTGTTAGAATCACCTTCCCATCAGGGATAGTTCATCCAACAAGTCTTTGATAATGGACTCTGCCCTTTTTTCTCGCAGCGCTTTCAGGATATGCCTGGAGCTGAATCTGGAGATTATCCTTTTTCTTTTTGCCAAAGGAAGGTCCAGTAGTTTTTTCCTGTTCTTTTTAAGCAATTGAAGATACCTGCCAAACTCTTTGGTGTATAATTTTTCCATCTCCTTTCTTATAGCCTTTGCCATGGCAGGAGAAGCACCAGAGGTTGATATGGCAATAATGAGAGGACCTCTCCTTATAACTGATGGAACAATAAAATTACATAACTCAGGTTCATCGACAACATTTAAAAGGCCTCTGAAATTTCTGGCAATGCTTTCATGTACTTCCTTTGATGAACTGGCTGCTATAACAAGAAAGGCCTTCTTGAGATCTCCCTTTTTGTAAGGTCTTTTGATGAGTTTAATCTTACCTGACCTTACAAGTTTTTCAATGCCTTCTGTCACCTCAGGACTTATTACAGTTACGGATGCTCCTGCTTTAAGAAGTGAGTTGATCTTTCTCTGAGCAACCTTTCCTCCTCCAATTACAACACATTCTTTGCCCTTGAGATTTATAAAAACTGGATAATACATGCATCTGGCTATTGTTTACTACCTACCTTTTCTAATTTGGCATACTCTTTTTTGGCTTTTATGGCTTCCTTTGAATCAGGATATTTCTGAAGGAGATAGTGGTAGGTGCTTTCTGCCTTATCTTTTTCTTCTAAAGCCCTGTAGGTTTTCCAGAGAAGATAGAGAACCTCTGGCATGTCCCTGAAATCAGGATAGTTTCTAATCAATCCCTCCAATCTTCCCCTTGCAGCCCTGAAGGAGTCTTTCTTAAAATAAAATTTTCCTACCATCAGTTCATAAGCAGCTATCACCTCCCTGCACTTTTCAATTCTTATATCAACTATATCCCTATAGGGATTTCTTGGATAGAGTATTTTTAATCTTTCAAATTCCTCCAGGGCCTTCTTTGCTGCACCTGCGCCCCTTTCAGGTCCCTTCACATCCTGAAAATAAAGACTGGCAATCTGGTACTGGGCATAGGGAGCATGGGGATGTTCTGGAAATTCTCTGAGAAATTTTCTGTATTCCTCAATGGCAAGTTCTATCTCTTCTTCCTTTATGTAAGATTCTGCCATTTTGAGCTGAGCCTTTGGTGCATAATTCATTGTTCTATCCCTGTTCTTTACCTCAAGGAGGAGATTCCTTGCTTCCTGGAATTCTCCACGCTCGATATGTTTTTCTGCCCTTTCAATCCACTTTTCCGGCTCAAAGGGCTCTTCTTTTTTCTGCACAGATGCGCAGGCAAATGGTAGTAGAGTAATACAAAGAAGCAGGGTATATTGTAAAAAAATTTTCATCTTAAATTATATCACAGAAAGGCATCCGCTTTCTTTAAAGATTTTTTTAAAAAAAGCTCATTGGCCTTCTTGTTTCTTGACCGGACGACAGAGCAGAAATATCTCGATGCAATCGCAAAAACAGTCTTTTTTATTTAAATGCCTTTGATTCGGCTTTCACACTTCTGAGTTATTTTCAGCGTCCAAACCCTTTACATGTTGCACAAGCTAGCATTTTATGCTAAATTAAAGAGAAAGGAGGAGACAATGAAAAAAACCATCATTAGCGCTGTCTTATTTATTCAGTTAATCCTTGCCTCTCATGGCCTTTCTGCGGAGGAAAAGAAAATTAATTTTGTTGGTGAGGATATATGTCCAAACAGCGCGGGTGCTATTCTAAGGGATGAACTGGCGGGCCTTAATACTGGGGATATTCTTATAATTGTGATTGAGAAGGACAGAAAGGAGATTGTTCAGACTGCTATAAAACTGGAAAAACTCCCGGTTACTTCTGAGGAAAGGGATGAAAAGAATATAACGACCTTTATTTTAAAAAAGAAATAATTAAGGAGAGCGGGATGATAATATCTGTAATTTTACTCTTATTGATTCTTCCTGTAACATCCTTTGCAGTTGATATAAAGTATGCTGGATGCGTAACAATACAGGAAAATCTTCTAAAGGAAGTAAAGTCAATATATGAACAGAAAACAGGTAACAGGATAGGACTTTCAGGAGGCGGAGCTGGAGCTGGCATCAGGGGAGTACTTTCAGGACTTGTTGATATCGGTGGTGTGTCAAGACCATTAAAAACCGAAGAGATAAGGCAGGGGCTGGTTGCCTATACCGTTGGGTATACTGCAGTGGCTGTAGTTGTTCACAGGGATATAAAGATTAGTAATCTAACAATGAAACAGCTCAGGGATATCCTTTCAGGAAAGATCGGAAACTGGAAAGAAATCGGCGGGCCTGATATGCCTGTAAGGGTTGTAATACCATCGAAAGGTTATGCAAGCAGAGATGAATGCGAAAGGATCGTTATGGAAAACCAAAGATTCGCTGACAATGCCATTATTACACCCGAACAGACAATTTCTGAAACAGTGGACACTACACCCGGTTCAATAGGAATAGTTGATATCTCAATGCTTGACACAAAAAGGGTCAGTGTCGTTAAGCTAGAAGGGTTACTGCCTGATAAGACAAACATAAAAAGTGGAAAATATAAACTTATAATTCCAATAAATCTTGTTACAAAAGGAGAGGCAACTGGAGTACTTAAAGATTTTATAGATTTTATTCTCTCACCGGAAGGCCAGGCACTGGTAGAAAGAAAATTTATAGGAATTAAATAAAAAGTTTCATCATAAGATTGGATTCTTACATTATCGATAGAAATTTAAATGTACGCCTTCTGAATAGAAACATCTTGCCCATTATTTATGGCATAATATAAGTCATAATTCAAATTTGCTATGAGCTGCTCAACCAGGGATCGCTTCAATCACTAAATGTAAGGTGAAAAGAAGAGTTGACTTCGCTGATAAAAAGTAAATTTCTTAGTCTCAGGGCAAAGGGCAAAAAGGCCTTTATTCCCTATATTATGGCCGGTTACCCTTCAGCTCATGATACGCTGAGATATTTTTCTCTTCTTGAGCAATTAGGTGCTGACATAGTGGAGCTAGGAGTTCCCTTCACAGACCCTCTTGCAGATGGACCAGTGATTCAGGCAGCCTCAGAAGAAGCCCTAAAAAGGGGTATTAATCTGACACGAGTCCTCGCTATGGTAGAGGAAATAAGAAAGACCTCATCTCTTCCGATTGTTCTCATGACCTACTACAACCCTGTGTTCAAATACGGAGAGGAGGCTTTTGTAAGGGATGCTGTTAAAGCTGGAGTAAATGGTGTAATAATTCCAGACCTCCCTCCTGATGAAGCAATCAGTCTTAGAAGACTTTCAAGGCAAGCAGGACTTGATACAATCTTCCTTGCAGCACCAACATCTACAGATGAAAGATTAAGATTAATAGCCCGTGCATCAACTGGTTTCATCTACTATGTATCCCTGACAGGTATAACAGGTGCAAGGCTTCATCTCGACGGCTCCCAGAAGGCGGTCATTGACAGGATAAGGAGCTTTTCAAAGACTCCCGTTGCCACAGGATTTGGTGTATCAACACCAGAGGAGGCAGCCAGGGTAGCAGAGTTCTCTGATGGAGTGATAATTGGAAGTGCAATCGTAAAGAGATTGCTTTCAGATGACCGAGAACTAAGAGAATATATTAGCAGCCTAGCAGATGCCATTCATGATGGAAAGGTAGAAGCTATACTTTCTACAGATACAGGACTGCAATAATGAAAATAAGAGTTCTTGGAGCATCAGGCGCTGAATTTCCAGGACATAATCCTCCTGCATACCTTATAAACAACTTTCTTCTTCTTGATGCTGGAACACTGGGAGCAGTGCTCAAGGAAGAGGAGCAGTGGAAGATAAGATATATACTTCTAAGCCATGCTCATCTTGACCACATAAGGGCAATACCCTTTCTTGCAGATAATATAATCATAAAAAATAAAAGACACTCCATAACAGTAATGGCAACAAGACAGGTCCTTGTTCAGCTCAAAAGGCATCTTCTTAATGGCAGCATCTGGCCTGATTTTACTACACTTGGAAAGAAAGGACCTGTCCTGAGGCTCAGAGAATTAAAACCTGAGAAGGAGATAAAGATAAAATCTCTGAGCATAATTCCTGTGCCTGTGAATCATTCCGTGCCTGCCTCGGGGTTTATAATAAAGGAGATAAAAAAAGACAGAGAATCTGTCTTGGTCTATACAGGTGATACAGGTCCAACGGACAGGCTCTGGAGTTATTCTGAAGGTGCAGATCTTCTCATCTCGGAGGTTTCCTTTCCTAACAGGCTTGGCAGACTTGCTCAGGAGACAGGCCATCTCACTCCTAGTTTACTTAAAAAAGAATTAAAAAAAATTAAGACACTTCCAGAGATGATACTCATAACCCATCCAAAACCCCAGTATGTTGGTATAATACAGAAGGAATTAAGGGATTTAAAGATTAAAGGTCTCAGATTATTAAGAGAAGGAGAGGAGATAGAGATCTGATGGCATGGTTTAAAAAGCCAAAAGAAATTTCAAAGGAAAAAAAGGTCAGAATACCTGAAGGTCTCTGGGTAAAATGTGAGAACTGCAAGGAGATAGTTTACAGGAAAGAGGTAGAGAAAAATCTTCAGGTATGTCCGAAGTGCGATTATCATTTCAGGATCAGTGCTGTTGAGAGACTCAATTTACTTCTTGACCCCAATACCTTTGAAGAGATGGATGCAAATCTTTTGCCAGCAGACCCGCTTGGATTTAATGACAGCAATAAATCCTATCCAGAAAAGCTCCGGGAATACCAGAGTAAAACAAAACTGAAAGAGGCTGTCATTACAGGAGAGGGCCTGATAAAAGGTCATCCTGTGATAGTAGCGGCAATGGATTTCTCCTTTTTCGGTGGAAGCATGGGATCTGTTGTTGGAGAAAAGATTGCCAGGGCTGCAGAGAGGGCTATTGCAAAAAAACAACCTTTTATTGCCATCACAGCCTCAGGAGGTGCAAGGATGCAGGAAGGGATGTTCTCTCTCATGCAGATGGCGAAGGTTTCCCAGGCAATTTCAAGGTTAAAAGAAGAAGGTGTCCTCTATATTACCATTCTCTGTGATCCAACCTTCGGAGGAGTAACAGCAAGCTTTGCCATGCTTGGAGATATAATTATTGCTGAACCCAAAACCCTGATAGGATTTGCAGGTCCAAGGGTTATTGAGCAGACCACCAAACAACCCCTGCCAGAGGATTTTCAAAGAGCAGAATTTTTATTGAGCCACGGTTTCGTGGATATGGTGGTGGAAAGAAAAGATCTTAAAAAAACCGTTGCCCTTCTTATTGAATTATTCATGGCTAATTCAACCCGATAGATAGAGGCAGCGGACACAGTTTTTTATTAATTCAATTCTTTCACGGTTTACAGATGTCATACGAGAAAGCCATAAATTATCTCTACAGTCTCCAGAAATACGGGTTGAAATTTGGTCTGAAAAACACAGAGGCCCTTCTCGAGGCCCTCGGCAGACCTGAAAGGGACTATCTGACCATCCACGTGGCTGGAACAAATGGTAAGGGTTCAACCTCTGCCATGATAGCAACTCTGCTTGCTGGCACAGGTTTAAAAACAGGCCTTTTTACATCTCCCCACATGGTGAGGTTTACAGAGAGAATCAAGATCTATCATTCTCCTGATAGCCTGCCTGAAGAGATACCTGAAGAAGAGGTGGTAAGACTTACAGAATTCATCCGCCAGAGGATCCCGGTGGATTCGACACCTACCTTTTTTGAATTCGTCACAGCACTGGCATTTAAATATTTTTCTGAGAAAAAGGTTGATATAGCTGTAATTGAAGTAGGAATGGGAGGAAGGCTTGATGCAACAAATGTTATTACTCCCTCTGTATCAGTTATAACAAAGATAGGGTTTGACCATAAAGAATTTCTCGGTGAGACTTTGGGAGATATTGCACGGGAAAAGGCAGGTATAATCAAGAAGACCGTTCCAGTTGTCTCTTCAGAACAGTTCAAAGAGGCCCTTGCTGTTATAAAGGAAAAAGCTGTTGAAATAAAAAGCCCCCTTTATATTTATGGACAGCATTTTAAGGGAATCTTAAGGGAAATGACTCCAGAGGGTTTACTCTTTGATTATGAAGATGAAAGGATTTATCTTAAAAATCTCTTCACGCCCCTTACAGGAATTCATCAGCTCGAAAATGCCTCTGTTGCTATAAAAACTTTCCTCTTATTCATGGAACAATATAGATCTGAAGTTTTATCCTCAGGCATCACTGATTACTTCTATGGTATTAAAAAAACTATCTGGCCCGGAAGGCTTGAGCTTGTGGTAAGGCAAGGCATTCATTATCTTCTTGATGGAGCTCACAATCCTCAGGCAGCAGAAAGTCTGGCAGAATCAATCAAAAACCTTTACAGAAAATTCTACAAAAGAATCATACTTATAATCGGCATAATGGCTGATAAAGATGTGGAAGGCATTATTAAACCTCTCACAGAGATTGCAGACTCAATAATTACTACACAGCCTGATTACCATAGGGCTATGGCAGCAGAAAGATTAAAAAGAATAATAGAAAAGCATAGTAAAAAGGCAGAAAGTTACAGCTCTATAATGAGGGCTATAGAGGCAGCCCGCAACCTTTACAGAGAAGGAGACCTTATAGTAATCACTGGTTCTTTTTATACACTTGGAGAAGCTAAGGTTGTTCTTGGAGAAAAAGAGAGATTGAGAACACTTAGAGAAAATCTTCAGTGCATAGAGCAACAGTAAAACTCAGAGGGAAGGGAGATTGCAGGAAAGGTGGTAGAGCCATACTGTCAGTCCTGATCTTCTTTATCTTGCTGTTTTTTACAAAAAGAGGCCTTTCGGTAACACTGCAAGAAAATGAAAAAATAAATCTCACTTATTCTCCATACTCAATAGAGATATCAGCCCGGGAACTTTCAGAAAAAAAAGGAATATATTCTCTTAAAGGAGATGTAAAAATCAAAAAAAGCAATGAAGACGGAGAAAGTCTTATACAGTCAGAGGAGGTTATATATAACTCTCTTACTCAGGAGGCAGAACTTAAGGAAAATGTTTATTATGAAGACAGCTCCATGACCATAAAAGCAGAGAGGGCAAGACTGAACCTGAAAGAAAAGACAGGTATTCTTTATAATGCAGAGATAGTCTTTAAAAAAGAGTTTTTCAGATTAATCACACCTGAGGTTCAGAAACTCTCTGAAGACCATTTTATCTTTAAAAGGGCTACATTTACTACCTGTGAGGGTCTTGTGCCTGACTGGTGCATAAAAGGAAGAGATGTTGACTTTATCCGTGGCAACCGAGTGAGTGCAAAGGATGCCACCTTTAATATAAAAGGGATTCCTGTTTTTTACACGCCCTATATCTGGGCTCCAGCTCTTACAGAAAGAAAAACAGGTTTTTTAATCCCTTCAATTTCTTACAATAACAGGCTCGGCCTTGAGCTTAAGCTGCCCTTTTACATCGTCCTCGGTGAAAATGCCGACACAACTTTGCTGCTTGATCTCTACACTGAAAGGGGGATCGGCAAGGCTGCTGAGTTCAGATACAGGGGATTACCTGGTAATTATCTGGACCTAATGACTTATCATATAAGAGATTCAAGGCTTGAGAAGGATTTTTATGAAATTTTCCTGAAGCAGAATCTAGAGACCTCTTTCCTGAATGATGACCTTACTGAAGCAGGGCCGTTTTTCAGGGAATTTATCTCAGTGCATACAGTAAATGAAGGATTTTTTGAAACCTACAATCCCTTCAGAGAGGTCAGATTAACAAGGTTTTTGAGTTCAGCAGGAGAAATTAGTTATCTTTTCAAGGGCAGAAATATAAACCCTGCTATCAGATTATTCATTGAAGCAGGATACTGGCAGGACCTTCAGGGCAATACATCCATCGTAAGCCAGAAGCTTCCAGAAGCAGGCATAAGCCTCTATCCATCAGGAAGAGATAATTTTTACTACTGGCTTGAAGCCAGGGCTGGAAATTTCTTCAGAGAAGAGGGAATCAGAGGCCAGAGACTCTGGTTCATGCCAGGAATCAGGTATTCTACAGGCAAAGAATTTGTTCTCACCCAGTCTCTGAGTCTGAGGGGTTCTTATTACTGGCTCCATGCTCCTTCAGGTTTTCAGAATAATGACAATACCTTTTTTATATCCGAGATAATTTATGCTCCCCAATTAAGCACAAGAATTGAAAAGGACTATGATTCTTTTCAGCATATCATAGAATCATCTATTGGATATTTAAGAAAGGAGAAGCTCACTGATAAAAAAGACCTTTTAGTAACAGAATTCTTAACCGAAGACTTTTTTGATTACAGGGATATCATGGAGAGGACATCAAGAGTAGAATTAGAGATTCTAAACAGGTTCAGGTTTAAAGACGGAGAAAAAAGTGAATTAATAATAAAATTCTCTCAGCCTTATGATACCTTCAGAGAAAGGGTCCTTCCTCTTAATGGTGAGGCATCGCTCAGGATTAAGAATTTCCATTCAGCACTCCTTACAGAATATGATCCCGAGATTGAATCTTTAAAGACCTTTACCCTGAAGGCCGGGCTGGACCTCGGAAGACTCAGGGCCTCAGTAGCAGAGAGATTTTCACAGGGTCTTGATCTCTTTTTTCTAAACAGCAACATTTTCTATGATATTTCCCGCTCTATCTCTCTAAATTCCACGGTCTGGTATGACCTGAAAGGTGAAGGATTAAGAAATCTCCTTCTGGGTGCTTCATGGAAAAGGCAGTGCTGGACCCTGAATATTAGATACATAAAAACACCAGAAGATTATTCTCTTCTTGCTGGTCTTGAACTCACGGGATTATGAAAATATTTAAGCATGAAAAAATTCCTTTGCAAGCTCTACAAGTGCGTAAACCTTAAGATCCACATAATCTCCCCTTGCACGCGCCTCATCGAGCCTTTCCCTTACCTCAACTAAGGGTATCTCCACAACCTCTAGTTCCTCTAATGGTTCAAGTTTTGGCTCACCTGTTTTCATTAGACTGGTAGCAAGATAACAGGCAAGTTTCTCTGAAGAGATACCACTTGAGGCTGGAAATGTTCCAAGATGAATCAGTTTTTCAGCCTCATATCCTGTTTCTTCCTTTAATTCCCTCCTTGCAACAATCTCAAGGGATTCATTCCTATCATTGAGACCTGCTGGAAATTCGATAACCCAGGCATCAAGAGGTGCCCTCCAGTGCCTTACAAAGATAAAGATCTTCTCTGAATCAGTTTCCCTCACAGGAACTACAACCACCATACCCCTTGCATTCACACGCTCAACTATCTCCCAGGCAAATGGAATACCTGATGGAGTCAGGCCTGTAAGCTCAGCAAGTCTGAGGAATCTGCCCTCATGAAGAATCCTCTTGTTTGTACCCATCTTAACCTCTAAATCTCAAAAATGCCCTTTCAAAGGAGGAGATATTTTTTATAAAAAAATTTTTAACCTCATCCCATGGAGGTGCATCTCCAAGAAGCACTGGTTCAGGACTCCTTTCAGCATCTTCAAAATATACCAGACCCTTAAGAAGGTGAAGATAGTTTACCTTCTCGCTGAATTTTTTGTGAATAAGTTCTACAGTCTCTTCTATTCCAAGAATTCTCACTCCAGAATAGAAATCATAGAAATCCTTTTTTTGACCTCTATCAGCAATAGTTCTTATCTTTTCTATAACTATATCTCTCCAGTCTGCCACCTCTATAGAATTAAAGGGAATAACTGGAAAAAGAAGAGGTTCTGAATAATAAATAAATGTGGCCTTTACATCATCAAGTATACAGTGAAGGGTTAATGCGCTCCTTATTTCGCCTTCAACTGAAAACCCTTTTATCCTCAAAAGGCTTGAAAGTTCTTCCGGGAAAAAGTTCTGAGAAGTAAAAAAATCCATATCAAAGGATTTTCTGTGTCCTATCTGGAGAGCAAGACCGGTGCCACCAGCAAGGTAAAAAGAGAAATCTTTAAGGATACCGAGTCGCTCCGTGAGGGACAGTATTTTATCATCTATAACCTCAATTCTCATAAAAGAGTTTTAAAAAATTTATTGTCCTCTTTGATAAAGCCCTGCTTGTTTTTATTACATAACTTATCTTTTCGGGAAGAAAATTCTTTCTCATCCATTCAAAATCCTCAATATCTCCGTATTCAGCTATCCTCTCAATTATAAAATACCAGTCTATTTCTGGATTCAGCCTTTCTATGTCTACATCCCAGAAGAGGGTCTTCTTAAACCTGACCGTGCTCATATATCTCACCCTTGCAGATTGTCATTACCACTATTCCTTTGAGTGTCCAGCCATCAAAGGGGGTGTTCTTTCCAAGGGATATGAATTTCTCAGCCTCGACCCTGAATTCTTTTTCAATGTCGACAATAGCAATATCTGCTGGCATTCCGGGCTTTAATGTACCCTTGGGTATATTAAGTATTCTTGCTGGATTCAGGGAAAGCTTGTTGACTAAATCCTTCAGTGTTAAATGGCCATCATGGACTAACCTTAGACTCAGTGAAAAAGCAGTTTCAAGTCCTGAGATTCCTGAAGGCGCCCTGTCAAATTCCTGAAGTTTTTCATCCCTGTGATGGGGTGCATGATCTGTTGCAATCACATCAATTGTACCATCTCTGAGACCTTCTATAATTGCCTCTATATCCTCTGCTGTCCTTA